>DASSJW010000023.1:0-3786 GCA_035690995.1 Xanthobacteraceae bacterium | reverse complement strand
TGTCCATCAGCACCGTGATCGTGCCGTCGTATTCGGTGCGCGTGACCCGCCGCGTCTCGTGCTCGCAGGTGACGAGGCGGCCCTGGCGATCGCGGCGATTGCCGTTGGCGTGATTGGACGGCTCGCGATAGACGCTGACCGCGCCGCTGACCTCGTCGTAGCGCATCAGTCGATTGTTCGGAATGTCGCTCCAGATCAGGCAACGGGCGTCGCCGAAATAGACCGGCCCTTCGCACCAGCGCATGCCGGTCGCGAGCCGCTCGATGCTGGCGTTGAACAGGCGATACCGGTTGAAGCTGGGGTCGAGACTCCTGATCGCGGGATCGGGATAGCGCTCGCTCGGCTCCCAGCCGCCGAACGCGGTGTGAGCGAAAGTCATCGCGGCAGCACTGCTCGTCGCCGCGAGCATGTGGCGTCTCGTCATCTCCATGGCGTGTCTCCGGGTTGCTGGCTGCGTCCGCAACGGATCGTGGCTGACTTGGCCGTCGGCATATTGGCAGACGCGCGGCGGCCGTCACACTGGCGCCACCCGCGGGAAGCCGATACGCTTCGATGAACGGCGTCGAGCGAGGGAGACCAAACCCATGCATTCCACCGACGTTGAACGCCTGGATACAAAATCGCGCGCGATCGAAGAGGCGCTCGGCCGCCTCGGCCAGCCCATCACCGAGGGGCAGGCCAGGGGTGTCGCGGCCTTGGAGGATTGCGACTGCAAGGACGGCATGTTCGCGCTGGCCGCGAACCGCCGGCAGCTCTTCGCCGGCACGGGGCTCGTCGCCGCGGTCGGAATGACCGCGATGCTGCCGCGCGCGGCCGCCGCCAAGGCGCCGGCCGGCGCGGTCGAGTATCCGGTGCAAGCCGATCCCACCAGGGAACAGGGTCGCGTGATGGGGGAGGACGGCGGCTACGGTTCCCGCTCGCAATTCGAGACCGCAGTTCGCTGGGCGAACCCGACCAAGACGGCGGGATTTACGCCCCTACAGAACAGCTACGGCACGATCACGCCATCCGGGCTGCATTACGAGCGCCATCACGGCGGCATCCCGAATATCGACCCGGCGAAGCACAGCCTCGTCATCCATGGCCTGGTCGACCGGCCCATCAAATACTCGCTCGCCGATCTCAAGCGCTTCCCGACGCTGTCGCGTACCTATTTCATGGAGTGTTCCGGCACGACCGGCAGCGAGATCATGAAGGCACGCGAGCCGAACGTGCAGCGCACGCACGGCCTTGTTTCCACCTCCGAATGGACCGGGGTGCCGCTCTCGACCCTGCTCAAGCAGGTCGGGCTCAAGCCCGGTGCCGCCTGGGTGCTTGCCGAAGGCGCCGACGCCGCCGTGATGACCCGCAGCGTGCCGATCGACAAATGTCTATCCGATGCATTGATCGTGTTTGCGCAGAACGGCGAAGCGATGCGCCCGGAGCAGGGCTATCCCATGCGGCTGTTCCTGCCCGGCTGGGAAGGCAACATCTCGATCAAATGGCTGCGCCGGCTCGAAGTCAGCGACAAGCCTTATTACACGCGCGAGGAGACATCGAAATATACCGATCTCATCACCACCACCGGCAAGTCGCGCATCTTCACCTTCACGATGGAGGCGAAATCAGCGATCACCTTTCCCTCGGGCGAGATGAAGCTGCCGGGGGCGGGCTTTTACGAGATCACCGGGCTCGCCTGGAGCGGGCGGGGAAAGATCGCGCGCGTCGAAGTGTCGACCGACGGCGGCAAAAGCTGGAACCTGGCGTCGCTGCAGAAGCCGGTGCTGGCGATCAGCCAGACGCGCTTCCGCTTTCCCTGGATATGGGACGGCAAGCCGGCGGTGATCCAGAGCCGGGCGACGGATGAGACCGGGTATTCGCAACCGACGCACCAGCAGCTCATCGCCGAGCGCGGGCCGCTCGAGACCGGCTCGCTGTTCTATCACATGAACGCGATCCAAAGCTGGGGCATCGCGGCTGACGGGAGCGTGACGAATGTGCACCCGCTCGGTTGATCGCACCTGCGCGCTGCTCATTGCGGCCGCGCTCGCCGCATTCGCCGCGCCCGATCCCGCGCGCGCCCAGGGCTACCCGAGCAAGTTCGACTTCGGGACCCCGGCAAGCACGCAGGACATCGCCGCGGTTGCCATCGCGATCGCCCCCGACGGCAAAGGCCTGCCGGCCGGCAAGGGCGATTATGCCGCCGGCAAGCGGGTGTACGAGACCGCCTGTGCCGCCTGCCATGGCGCCAACCTGCAGGGGGTCGCGGGGCTGCCGAACATGCCGGCCGGCGCCGCGCTGCGGCTGATCGGCGGCCGCGGCACCCTCACCACCAAGAACCCGGTGATGACGGTCGAAAGCTACTGGCCCTACGCCACGACGCTGTTCGACTATGTGCGGCGCGCGATGCCGTTCCAGGCGCCCGGCTCGCTGACCGCGGATGAGATCTACGCGGTGTTGGCCTACATCCTGGCCGAGGGCAACATCATCGACAAGGCGGCGGTGCTCGACGCCGAGACCCTTCCGCGCGTGCAGATGCCCAACCGCGACGGCTTCATTCCCGATCCGCGGCCTGAATGGTTCAAGTAGCGTGCGGAGGGTCTTCCCGACCTGATGGCGTGCGAGCCCGCACGGACCGGTCTCGAGCCGCCGCTGGCGCCGACGATATCAAGACGCATTATTGCAGCGGGGCGCCCGATTCCTTGGCAAGCTGTGCGGCCTCGGCACGGGTTTGCACGATGAACCGCGCGAACGCTTCGGGCGTGTTCACGCCATACTCGATGGCGCGCTCGACATAGTTCTTCTGCCGGAAGGTCGGATCGCTGGTGATCTCCACGACATCGGCATGGACCCGCTCGATGATCGGCCGTGGCGTGCCCGCCGGCGCGAACAATCCGAACCAGGTCACCGGATAATTCTCGCCGGTCGCTTCCTTGAGCGTCGGCATATCCGGGAACAACGGCGAGCGCGCATTGGCGCTGAGCGCGATGCCGGTGATGTGGCCGCTTCGGATCTGGGAAAGCATGTTGCTCAGCCCCAGCAGGGCGACCGGCGTCGTGCCCGACATGATGGCGTTGACGACCTCGTTGCCGCTGCGGAAGGGCACCCGCACGATGTCGATATCGTGCGTCTTCTTGAGTTTCTCCATGAACTGCACCAGCACGAAGGAGAATGTGCCGTAGCTCAACGTGCCGGGTTTGGCCTTTGCGAGCGCAATCAGGTCGGGAATGGTTTTGACCTTGAGCTGCGCATTCACCACCAGCGCTTCCAGGTTGAAGAACAGATTGGCGATCGGCTCGAAATCCTTCTCGGGATTGAACGGAAGGCTGCGGAACAGGAACTGGTTGTAGACCACGGGTTCGCTCGACATGACGCAGAGCGTGTAGCCGTCGGGCGGTGCTTCGGCGCAGGCGCGCGCGCCGATGTTGAGTCCGCCGCCGGGACGGTTCTCGACCACGAACGGCTGGCCGTATTTCCGCTGCAGCTCGTCGGCGAGGAGGCGGGCAAAAACGTCGCCGCCGCCTCCGGCTGCCAGCGGAATGATGATCCGCACCGTTCGCGTCGGCCAGCCCTGCGCCGTTGGGGTCTGCGCTGGCGATGTCTGCGCCGTCGCCGAGGCGCCGAGCGCGAGCCAGAACGCCGCGGCCACGATCGCTATTCCACGCTGCACGATGTCTCTCCCGACTGGTGTGGAAATTGCCGAAGCTGCCGGCGCAGGAGCGCCCGCCCGTAACAGGCGCCGCGGGCTTGGTGCCACAGAATCGACGCCCGGTGCAATGCGACTGGTATCCGGCCACTGAAACGGGA
>DASSJW010000022.1:0-10592 GCA_035690995.1 Xanthobacteraceae bacterium | reverse complement strand
GGCCACCGGCCGCGGCCTCGCGTAAAAGCGGTTCATGAGCCTGCGATGTGCGAAGCACAGAGGAGGCCGCCTGACCGCGCCGCGGCTGATCGCGCGCGAAGCTCGATCCGCTCACGCCGGGATGGGAACGTCGCCGACGTCCTTGGGCACCTTGTAGCCCTTCTGCACCGCCGGCCGCTTGGCGATGGTCGTGTACCAGCGCTTCACGTTGGGGTAGCGGTTGAGGTCGACCGTCTGCCATTCGTAGCGCGAGACCCAAGGCCAGATCGCGATGTCGGCGATGGAATAATCGTCGGCGACGAAGTCGCGGTCCGCGAGCCTGCGGTCGAGCACGCCGTAGAGCCGATGCGCTTCCTTGAGATAGCGCTCCTCGGCATAGGGCGCCTTGCCCTTGTTGTATTTCACGAAGTGATGGACCTGCCCGAAGATCGGGCCGGGACCACCCATCTGCCAAATCAGCCATTCCAGCGCGCGATAGCGCGGCTCGCCTTCCTTCGGCAGGAGTTTCCCGGTCTTGTCGGCGAGGTAGATCATCAGTGCTGCCGATTCCATCAGACTGATGCCGGTATCCCGATCGACGATCGCGGGGATGCGGTTGTTCGGGCTGATCTTCAGGAACTCCGGTTTGAACTGCTCGTCCTTGCTGATGTCGACCGCGTGCGCGGTATAGGGCAGGCCGAGCTCCTCGAGCAGAATGGAAGCTTTGCGGCCGTTGGGAGTGGTCCAGGTGTAGAGATCGATCACGGTTCTGATTCCTGTGCTCGCAATTGGCGCGGCTGGCGTGGAGGTGGATGCCACCGGGAGGGTGCGCCGACGCCGCGTCAGTCAGTAGCGGGAAATCGGCGAAGCGTCGATGCGAAAAGAGCTCCGGCCAAGGAGGGAAAGGCAGGAGCGGCCATCATCCTCGTCGGCCGATATCCATCACCTCCACCTCCAGCGAGGTCTCGTGGCCGTCCCGCAGCACCGCCAGCGGCACCTTCTTGCCGACCCCGACGCGCTCGAGCTCCTGGGTCAGGTCCGCGAGCCGGCGGACCGGCTTGCCGTTGACGCCGACGATCACGTCGCCCGGCCGGCCGGTGTTGGGGTCCATGCCGCGCAGGCCGGCGCGCTCGGCGGACGAGCCCGGAACGGTCCGCAGAATGACCACGCCTTCCACGCCGGCGCGCGTCGCCGCCGCCTCGTTGGCGGCGACGATGCCGATGCCCGGCGTCGGCACCGAGCCTCGACGGATGAGCTCAGGGACGACGCGGTTGACGGAATCGATCGGGATGGCGAAGCCGATCCCGGCATTGGTGCCGGAGGGCGACAGGATCGCGGTGTTGACGCCGATCACGCGTCCCGCCGAGTCGAGCAATGGACCGCCGGAATTGCCGGGATTGATGGCGGCGTCGGTCTGAATCACGTTGGTGATCTCTCGTCCCGCGCTGGTTGGCAGGCGGCGCTTGAGCGCGCTGATGATGCCGGTGGTAAGCGTCTGGTCGAGGCCGAACGGGTTGCCGATTGCGAACACCCACTGCCCGACCTTGAGGTCGTCGGAGGAGCCGATTGCGATCGGCGGCGGCAACGACCTAGTATTATCAACGCGAATCACCGCGAGATCGTAGTTCGGCGCGGTGCCGACGAGTTGCGCCTGTAGCACCTGTCCCGTTGCCAGGCGGACGGCGAGGCTGCCGGTGCCTTCGACCACGTGATCGTTGGTGACGACATGGCCGGCCGCGTCCCAGATGAAGCCGGTGCCGGATTGGGCCGTGCCGTTTTCACCCTCGGATTGGGAGGCGCCGAGCGCGCCGGCGCGGGCGCCCACGACCTGCACGACGGAAGGCGACGCGCGCTCGAAGATCTCGATCGACGTGCGTTCGATATCGGCAAGCGCGCCGCGCGGCTCGACCGTGCGCGAGGTCGAAGCCGAAAACAGCAACCGGTCGAAATATGGTTGCGCGATGTAGATGCCGACGACGACCAGCAACGCAGCAATTATGATCTTCGTCAAACGGTCGCCCATCGCAGCCTCTTCCGCGTCGCCGTCACGAGCGCTTGAACGAGTTGTAGACCATGCGCGTGAAGGCGGTGGCGGCGCCTTCGCTCGCGGCCCATTTCGCGTCGAGATCCGCCAACGGCCTGGCCGCCACTACCTCCGCTTCGCTCTTGCCTTCGTTGACCAGTTTCTCGATGCGCTCGCGTGCGGTCACCAGCATCGCGTGGAATTCGGCGACATCCGACCTCTTCGCCAGCGGGCCGTGGCCGACCACGACCTTGGTGCTGTCGTTGGCGGCCCTGAGATAGGCCTCGTTGGCCGCGATCATGCCGCGGATGTCGCCGCCATTGGCGAAGTCGATGGTCTGATACCGCTTGGTGTTGTTCGAGGTGTCGCCGGTGCAGAGCACGTTGGCGTCGGCGAAGTAGACCCAGGTGTCGCCGTCGGTGTGCGCGTTGGTGACGTGGGTGAGCTGCGCCGTTCGGCCGCCGACCTGCACCGTTTTCGTGCCGCCGATATAAGTCTCTTTCGGCAGGGCGCCCGCCGGCCTGGGCTCGGTCTTGGCGCCAGTGATGCCGTTGATGGTGCCCGCCGCGAGGCGTACCCGGATATTGTCCTGCGCCACTACGACAGCGCCGTCCTTGGCGAAGTTTTCATTCCCGCCGGTGTGATCGCCGTGGAAATGGGTGTTGATGAGATACTTGATGGGCAAGGGCGAGATCGCCGCGATGGCGGCCTTGATCTTGGCGGAGAGCGGTGCGAACTGGCCGTCCACCATGATGATGCCGTCGGTGCCGACGGCGACGGTGATGTTGCCGCCTTGGCCTTCCAGCATATACGTGTTGTTGCCGAGATCGGTGGTCTTGATCTGGATCTTGTCCCAGTCGATCAACGGCGGTGGCGGCGGAGAGGGCGATTGTTGCGCGCCCGCACGGCCCGCGAATAGGACCGCCGATGCCGCAAGCAAGACCAATGCGATCCGGTTCATGGGTGTCCTTCCTGATTTTCCGCTGTGTACGACGGGGAAATCGTCGATCGCCGCCGAGCGGCGTCCGACCCTGAAGCAGGAGCGAGCATGACACTTTTCGGGCGACAGGTGAATGCGCCCAGCGCCGTCGTGGCTGTCGCGATGAGCTGCTTCAAGACGGCGCCAGAACGATCACATCGGCGTCGGGGACAGTTGCGAACAGGCGCTCGACATCGGCCTTGCGCCGCGCGAGCGCGAGGCGCTGGTTGATGTAGCCCTTGTCGGTGATCTCGTTGGCGTCGATTGAAGGCATATCCGGCAGCAGCAGTACGCGCGCGATCCGCTCCGACGAGCCGGGATGACCGGCATTCCATTGCCTGATCGCGCCGGCGACGTGCTCGCGCACGGCCGGATGACGCGCCAGCTCGGCGAGCGGCGCGTCGCAGCCGGCGAGTTTGCCGCAGCCGGCAGCGTTGAGCCAGGCCAGCATGCCGATCGCCGCGCGGTTCTCGCCGGCAATGACGGCATCCTGCAGCGCCGGCGATGCGGCGGCGAGGACGCCGACGCGAAGCACGCCCACGGCCACCCAGGTTCCGGTGGTGAGCTTGAAGTCCTCGGCCAGACGTCCGTCGAACACGATGCCGTTTGCCGGCTCCGCCGGATCTGCAAAGCAGACCGCATCGCCCGGCTGATAGAAGCCTTCGGCGTCGAACGCGGCGCGTGTGAGGTCCGGGCGTTTCCAATAGCCGGGAGTCACGTTCGGGCCGCGCACGCGCACCTCGAGCTTGCCGCCGGTCGGGACGAGCTTGAGCTCGACGCCCGGCACCGGCACGCCGATCGGGCCGGCGCGTTCGATCATGAAATGCGCGGCGGTCGAGAGGGGCGAAGTCTCGGTGGTGCCCCACGACGACGTCATCGGCACGCGTTCACCGGTCGTGCGCAGCGCCACCGCTTCTAGCCGCTCCCACAGGTCCTGCGGCAAGGCCGCGCCGGCGTAGAAGATCAGCCTCAGCTTGGCGAAAAACGAACGCGCGAGCGCCTCGTCGCCTTCGAGAAATGGCAGCAGCGCCGCGTACCCAGCCGGCACGTTGAAATAGATCGTGGGCGAGACCTCGCTCAGATTGCGCACGGTCTCGGAAATGAGCGCAGGCACCGGCCTGCCGCCATCGATAAAGAGCGTGCCGGCATGGCGCAGCACCAGGTTGAAATTGTGGTTGGCGCCGAAGGTGTGGTTCCAGGGCAGCCAGTCGAGCAGCACGAGCGGCGCCTCATCGAGGAACGGCCAGATCTGTGCGAGCTGCTGCTGGTTCGCCGTCAGCATGCCATGGGTATTGATCACGCCTTTGGGCAGGCCGGTCGATCCCGACGTGAACAGGACCTTGGCGATGGTCTCGGCGCCGATCGAGGCGATCGCTTTGTCCAAAGCCGCTCCCGGCCGGCTCTGCGCCATGTCCTCCAATGCAGTGACACCGTCGAGGCTGGCGCCGTTGCGGCTCGCGACCAGCTCGGCCTTGGTGAGGTCGAGGGCGGCGAGGGCTTTGGCAAACGGGCCGGTATCGGCGACATAGATGAGGCCGGGTTCGAGCAATTCGGCAATGTGCTTGAGCTTGGCGTGATCCTGGCTCTGCAGGGAATAAGCGACCGAGATCGGGGACACGGGAATGCCCGCGGTGTGGCCGGCAAGGGTGAGGAGCGCGTGGTCGATGCTGTTGCCGGAGAGGATCATGATCGGCCGCTCGGCCGAAAGCCCGCGTTCGAGCAGGCCTTGCGCCAATGCATCAACGAGCTGGCGCGCGGTCGCATAGGTGAGCTTGCGCCAGGCGCCGCCGGCGGGGCGCTCGGCGAGGAACAGGCCTTCCGGCTTGCGCTCGACCGCCGCATGGAACAGGCCGGCGAGGCTCGGATGATGGGGCGCCAGCGTTTCGCTCGAGCGGCAGCGCAGGCTGCCGTCGTCGGCGCGCTCATAAACGATTCGGGGAGCCGCATAGGCGATCGAGCGCAGCGGCGCTGGTGTGGGCATCTGGGCGTCCCTGCCTGGCCCTCGACTAGTGATCGGGGGTACCCGATCCGATCAAGAGCCGGCCCCGATGCGATCGGGGATTTTACCGGGCCGGACCTGACGTCGCCGGCGAGTGACTTGATGCATCATAACCCACAATGGCAGGGTAGGGGCGGCCCGCCGCCGGGCCGGTAGCATTCGGGTTCTCATGACAACTGCAAATTCATCCACGCCGCACGAGGTGGTGACCGCCGCTCTGCTGGTGATCGGCGACGAAATCCTCTCCGGCCGCACCAAGGACAAGAACATCGGCTATATCGCCGAGTATCTGACCGCAGTCGGAATCGACCTCATGGAGGTCCGCGTGGTCGGCGACGAGGAGGCCTCGATCGTCGACGCCCTCAATGCGCTGCGGCATCGCTACACCTACGTTTTCACGACCGGCGGGATCGGCCCCACTCACGACGACATCACCGCGGATTGCGTCGCCAAGGCGTTCGGGGTGTCGATCGACGTCGATCCGCGCGCGCTCGCCATCATGCAGGAGCGGCTGATCGCGACCGGAACGGAAATGAATGAAGCGCGCATGCGCATGACCCGCATTCCCAAGGGCGCAGACCTCGTGGTCAACAAGGTGTCGGGCGCGCCCGGCATCTGGCTCGGCAACGTCATCGTCATGGCCGGCGTGCCCTCGATCATGCAAGCCATGCTCGATGAGGTCGCGCCCAAGCTCAAGACCGGCATCCGTATGCTGTCGCAGACCGTGCGTGCCGATGCACGGGAAGGCGACATCGGCACGCAGCTCGGCCAGATCGCCAAGGCCAATCCGGACGTCGCGATCGGCAGCTATCCGTTCTTCGATCCGCAGCACGGCCCCAATACCAATGTTGTCCTGCGCGCCCGCGATGCGCAAAAGCTCGCAAATGCCACGCGCGCCGTTGAGGACATGCTGCAGCGGGTGCGTGGCGCGCAATCGAGCGGTGGGTGATTCTCCTCGCGCGCATGACAGCTGCGACGATTGCGGCCGCCCGCTAACGCGGTCGTGATGTCGCGGTGAATGCGACCCCGGATAGGATTGGTGCGGCGAGGGGGATGGGCGCACGCGCGTGAAGCCGACAAAGGAGGCCGCCATGCCCAGCGTATCTCATCCTACGCGTCGTCGACTGCTGGCCGTGGGCGCGTTCGCGATGACCGGGATCATCGGGGACGGCGCCGCAGCGGCGCAACCGCTTCCAGTCACGCCGCAATGCCATGACGGCGACGAGCCGACCATGCGCCAGACCGCCGGGCCGTATTTCAAGCCGAGTTCGCCCGAGCGAGCCGATCTCGTCGAGAAAGATAGCAAGGGACGCGTGGTCGAGCTCACCGGCCTGGTGCTCACCCGCTCGTGCCGGCCGGTCGCGCGCGCGCTCGTCGATCTGTGGCACGCCGACGAACGCGGCGACTATGACAACACCGGCTTCCGCTATCGCGGGCACTTGTTCACCGATGACGCCGGGCGATATCGCTTTCGCACCATCTTCCCGGCGCTCTATCCCGGCCGCACGCGCCACTATCACGTCAAGGTGCAGGCCCCGCAGCAGCCCGTGCTTACGACGCAACTCTATTTTCCGGACGAGCCGGGCAATAGCCGCGACGGCCTGTTCCGCCGAGAACTGGTGATGCGCGTGGCCGAGGCCGGGGACGGCCTCTCCGCGCAGTTCGCGTTTGTGCTCGATCTTCGCTGAGGCCGGCAGACCAAGGTGCGCGGCGATCTCTTGGAACGGCCGTCACCTGCGGTTCAAAACTGTGTTGAAAAGGCAACACTTGATCTGAATTTGTGCCCAGTCGCGTCCCGGTAACGGAGCACAAACGCTTTCGTGCCCTGGCGTGGCATATTCGACACGACGCTCGGCTCAACCCAAATCCGCGAGCCGCCCGTCTCAAACCCCGCCAAGGCCCCACCCTGGCGGGGTTCTCTTTATCTGCGCGTTGTCAGTGCATGAAGCCGCGCCCAAACGACATGCGCGGCGCGCCGCCTCCGCCCATCATACCGCGGCTCATTCCCATCCCACTGAACGGCTGCCGGGGCGCCATCGAGGTGGCACGCATTCCGATACCGGTCGACATCGACGCGCCAATCGGTTTCACCGTTGTCGCGCGCACCACATTGGTTTGTGTCGTGGGAACGTTGGTCACGCGCGTACGAAGATTGTCGTTGCTCCGTCCACGGCCGCCATTGGGGTTGTCGGTGTACGAACCGCCGCTCGATTTCGGCTTGTCGCTCCCAGACGTGTCCTTCGGCCTGTCGTTCCCAGACGCGTCTTTCGGCTTATCGTGGCCGCGGGGCGGCTTCGGATAGACCGGGATCGAAATCCGGGGCGGCACCGTCACCACCGGAGGAACCGGATTGGTCGGAATCACCACCGGGGTTGGATCGATGACCGCCAGGTTCGCTTTCGGGGCGCCGCCCGAGCTCGAGCCGGCATTCTGTGTCGGCGTCTGCGTGGGCGTCGTATCGGTGCGCCGCTGACGCAGCGTCGGCGTTGCCGGCAGGCTGCACGGGCAGGTCGGGCTGACCGAGGCAAAGGCGGCAGCGGCTGCGCCGGACACGGAGCGTGTGCGCGCCCGTTCGATGAGGCGATCCGCGGTCGCTGCGAAGTCGCTGTTGCCGTACCTGGCGAGGAACGCCTGGTACGACGCGACGGTGTTGACGGTCACGGCCGTGTACCAGGCGATCATCACCTGGCGCCGATCGGACAGGCTGCGCAGGGCCGGCGCGGTCGACTGTGAGGGGTAGAGCGCAAGGTATGCCTGATAGCCCTCGACTTGGTCTTCGCGCACCACGATCTCATAGGCCTCACGCGCGGTCTTCGACTTCAGCTCTTTCTGCCACGCCTCTACTGAGCGGGTTTCCGAGCGGGTCTTTGCGGTTGCATTCGCCTGGCCGTTGTTCGCGGTCGCGGCGCGCTCCTGCCCGGCCCCTGCCGGGAAGAATGAAAATTCAACCGTCAACGACGAGCTCTCCCACGGGAATTGCTGCCGGGCGGTGGTATTGCTCACGTCGAGGCGGACGCGCTTGAGCAACTGTTCGATCGGCAAGCCCGGCTCGTGGCCGATCTTCATGAGCGCGCTGGTGTAGGGACTGTTCTGGCCGTCGCCGTCGAGCGCCTCGGTGCCGGGCGCGGTCGAGTAGGACACGATCGAGCCGTTCGGCGCATCGACGATCGCGAGACCGCGGCCCGCGGTCTTGTTGATGGCGGAGAATGGATTGTTGCGGCAAGCGTCCAGGATCACGATGCGTGATTTGCTCGGTACCGAGGACAGCACGTTCATCAGATCCGCCAGACGCGTTGCCTGCAGCGGCACGTCGGCCTCCCGCTCGATCCGCGCGTCAACCGGAACGAGGAAATTCTCGCCGTCGACCTGAAGACCATGGCCGGCATAAAACACCAGCGCGACCGTATCTGGCCCCTTGTCCGACACCGTCTTGGCGAAATCGGCGATGGTCCTGCGCATGTCGCTTTGGGTGAGATCGGGCGCTTGGACCACTTGAAAGCCGGCGGAGCTCAAGAAATTCGTCATCGCCTTAGCGTCATTGGCCGGGTTCGGCAGCGCCGTGACCGAGGTGTAATTCGAGTTGCCGATCACCAAGGCGATCCGGTTCTCGGCGAGCGCTTGGTCGACGCTCATCCAGCAGGTCGAAGCCAGAGCTGCGAGTTTAAGGAAAGTTCGCAATGACATGGCTGAGCCTCCACATGTCGAGACCGCGTGCTACGACCGCAGAGCCTTTGTGGCCCTGTTGATTGGTGTCCGGGGCGAGAACCCGGGTTCAAACCCGTCATCCCTGAGCGTCGGAAAACTGGTAACCTCGACGAAGCCGCCGCTGCTCGATGCTCCAATCGCCTATCGCAACAGGACGATCAGCGGCTCGGCTGGGGTGGCGGCGCCCGCCTTGAGCATCATCTTGAATTCGCTGCCATCGTTGCGTTCGACGATCAGAAGATAGGACTTGCCCTCATCGAGGACCGGCCGCGCCGCATCGCGATCGAAAGTCAGCAGGAGCTTTTGCGCGTCGCTGTCCCAGAGCGCGATCTTGCGGATCGGTTGCGCCCCGCGATTGACGACCTTGATGTTCGGCTGCAGCGGCACGTTCGTGGTCTTGACGCCCGTGCCGCGGGAAACGAGGCCCCCCTGGAAGGTCGAGAGCACGGGCGCCACGCACGATCCGGCGGCGACGACGGCCTTGCTGTTCTCGGCCGTCACGCCGTCACGTGTGATCGAGGCGCGCAACGGCCCCTTCAAGGCGAGGCGTTGGCGCGTGGGAAAGTGACAGATCCGCAGTTCGCTGTTCGCCTGGAGATCGAGCCGGGTCCGATCGCTGATGACATCGAGCGCGTCGAGCAAAGTCGGTTTGCCCTGCGCGAATGCCACCACGCGGCCGCTCACATCCTCCACGTAGCCGACGTCGGCCGCCGCTTCCTGCGCGGCCGAACGGGTTGGTCCCGCTCCTATGCATGAGAACACCAGCGCGGTCGCCATGAACTTCATTGGCGTTGGGGTCGCTTCGCTGCTGCCGCGTTGTCCGCGGGAACGCAGTTGCATTCCTCATCACCTCAGAATGAAACCCGCAATTGCCGGCCTCGTCGGACCGGCGTGCGTGCGGCCTCTTATTTGTCGCTCGTGTTGATGACCTGAACCCGGCGA
Source organism: Xanthobacteraceae bacterium (assembly GCA_035690995.1). GTDB lineage: Bacteria > Pseudomonadota > Alphaproteobacteria > Rhizobiales > Xanthobacteraceae > VAZQ01. Next base: position 965 of record DASSJW010000022.1, on the reverse strand, counting down.
TTGTCGGCCGCGAGCGGGTCCGATGGATTCTTCAACTGGGTCTTGCCATAGCCGACCGTCACCAGGCTGCCCGCCTCGATCCCGTATTTCTCCAGCAGGAAACGCTTGACCGCATCGGCGCGGCGCTCGGACAGGCCCTGATTGTAGGCATCGCCGCCCTTGCCGTCGGTATGTCCGGCGACGATGAAGGTACCGCCTTTCAGATCGGGACTCGAGAGCGCCTGGCCGAGCGCTGTGACCTGCGGGGTCGCTTTCGGTCCGATCGCATCCGAGTTGTACTCGAAGTTGACTTCGAGATCGATGCTCGGCCGCTTCTGGGCGATGGATGCGATCTGCTCGCGCTCGGTGGTCGTGAGCGAACGGGTCGGCCGGTTGCGCAGGGTATTTACGAAGCGTGTTTCCTCAGCCCTGCGGGCCGCATCGCCGGGCGACGCCGTGAGCCCGCGCGTGATCTTCGCAGGCTTCAACGCTCTGATGATGTCTTCCGGTGAGGGTTGCTCCGCGGCGTAGCCGATGCCCAGCGCTGCGGGCAGAGCGAGGCCGACTGCCACCAGGATGCAAGCCAGATTGGTCTTGAGCGTGTTGTAATGCGCCGACATGTTCCGCTCCCTGTTCTTGGTGCCCTCGCTGGCTTGTCACGCCAGCAGGAGGTGCGATTGCCGGACGAGCCGGACCGAGTGTGTGAGGAAGGTTACAGATGAACGTCGAGAATGAATGTGATGGCGGTCACAGAAGTTCTCATTCGGGTCCGTTAGTCGATTGCGGTAGGCAGAACGGGGGCAAAGGGTATCACTCGCGCGATCCGAGACAATTGCCCGCTCACGGTCCAGTCGTTATGATTTGCCTCGCCTTTTTGCTTGCGATCAGTGGCTGGCGCGTTACCCGGCAACTAAGGCTCCGCGCGCGAACACGGCATGCGCGTTCGGACGATGAGGACACACGCAAATGGCGTACACGATTCCGCG
>DASSJW010000021.1:0-3120 GCA_035690995.1 Xanthobacteraceae bacterium | reverse complement strand
CCTGAGGAACATGGGCTTTCCTCCATCCGCTCCATGGCGGCTTGATTTGCGACCATGCTAAGCGCACGCACCGTTGTTTTCAATCATGCCGCGGCGAGGCCCGTGCGCGCGTTGCCGGATCGCAGAGCGGATCAGAGCATGTCCTTGATCGCGCGGATGAGGTTGCGGTCGACGCTGATCATGTCGCCTTCCATGGGGAGCCCCAGTGCCTGCCGCGCCTGCGGCGATACCGCGCGGCCCTGCAGGATGACGCGCCCGTCCGCCGTCAGAAAGATCGACGATCCCGCGCTGTCCTCGTTGTCCTTCCAGACCAGCTCCACCCGGAATTTCACGCTCGTTCTCCTCGACCGCCGTGGCTGCGTGGGCGTGAGTTTGCGGGCTAACGAGGGGGCCGGCAATGGCGTCGCCGGCGATGCTTCGTTCGCACGATTCAACCCGCCGTGGTTGTAGCGCCCGCGCGACAAGGTTGACCGTTGAACTCGACCGATGGAACCGACTAGCATCGGGCCAACAACGACAAAGCACAGAGGGAGGAACGACGTGGCCAATCATCGATCCGACATGCCGGGGAGGGGATATCGCGTCCTGGTTCCGAGCTTGGCCATCGTGGCCGGTCTCGTGCTCGCGGGCGCGCCGGCGCGGGCGCAGGACTTCACCATGAAGTTCGCGACCCAGACGCTCAACGACATGCAGCATGAATATATCAAGGTGTACAAAACCGAATTGGAAAAGGCCACGAACAACCGCATCAAGGTCGAGGTCTACCCCGCGAGCCAGCTCGGCGGCGCGCAGCGCCAGACCGAAGGGCTGCGGCTCGGAACGATCGAGGCCGCCATCGGTCCGGTTGAGCTTTTCGTCGGCGCCGACCAGCGCTTCCAGGTCCCGGCGCTCGCCGGGCTCTACAAGAACCGGGAGCATCTGCGGCGCGTCGTGGAAGTCCCGGCGTTCCGCCAGGCGATTTTCGACGTGGCGGCCGCGCGCGGCCTGGTCGGGCTGAGCGTCGACGCCTATGACATGCAGTCGTTCGTGTTCAAGGCCCCGGTCACCACGGTCGCGGGTTTCGCCGGCAAGCGCATCCGCGTGCTCGCGTCGGACGGTGAACAGAGCGCGGTTGCGGCGCTCGGCGGATCGGGGGTGCCGATGTCGCTGCCGGAGGTACTCCCGGCGCTGCAACAGGGGACCATCGACGGCGTCAACTCGGTGCTCGGCGTGTTCGTGGCGTTTCGCTATTACGACGCGGCGCCGAACATGGTGGACACGGCGCTCTGGCCCATCCTCTCGGTCGCGCTGGTGAGCAAGGTCTGGTTCGACCGGCTACCGCCGGACCTGAAGAAGATCGTGCTGGAGACCGGTTCGAAGATCGAGCCGGAGCTCGAGAAATGGCAGGTCGCCCGCATCGGCACCGACACCAAGGCCTGGACCGACAAGGGCGGCAAGATCGCCAAGCTTTCGGACCAGGAAGAGGCCGTGCGCCGCACGTCGGCGGCCGCGCAATCGGTCGTGGCCAAGAGCGCTCCGTTGAAGGAGTTCTACGACAAGCTCAAGGCCATCACTTCATCCGTGAACTGACGCAGGCGAACCGTCCTACTGCCTTTCCAAGTTGGCTTGCCGATCTGGCTTCTTGCGCCGGTCGCGCCGTCCCTGGGCCAAATCATCATGGATGCAAAGTCTCCTCGGCGTTCGCGTTTCGGGCGATCCCTGTATTGGCTCGGAACGCGAATCGCGCATATCGGGCTCGCGGCGGCGGCCGTTGCCCTGCTGGCGATCGTCATGCTCAACGCCGTGAACATCGTCCTGCGCTACTTCTTCAAGACCCCGCTGTCCTGGGCGGAAGAGGCAATGCTCTATCTGATGATCTTCGGCGTCTATGTCGGAGCCGTGTCGGTCGCCTGGCAACAGGCGCATATCCGCATCGACGCCGTACTGGATTTTGCCCCGCCCGGCCGGCGCAAGATCCTGGAGATCATCAGCACCCTTGTCCTGGCCGCCGTCCTGCTGCCGGTGGTGTATGCAAGCTTCAACGTCGTCACCCTGCTGTTCGAGTTCGATCAGCGCAGCGACGCGCTGCACTTGCCGATGTGGATCGCGCAAAGCGTGGTGCCGATTGCGCTTCTCCTGATCGTGGCGATGTCGCTGTTCCGCATCCTGATTCAGATGACGGGGACCGGCAGCGACGTCGAAGACAGCCGCGGTCAGGTCTAGGGACAAGGTTCAAATGGCCGCCCTGGTTCTGATCGGTCTGCCGGTCTTCCTGCTCTGCCTGGGCGTCCCGATTTTCGTCGCGCTGATCGCGGCCGCGTCCATCGGCATCGTCGCCATGGGCATCGGGTCGATGGCCCCGGTGCATGTGGCTTTGTTCGGCGGTCTCGACAATTTTCCGCTGCTGGCGGTCCCGCTTTTCATCTTCGCCGGCGAAGTCATGGGCCGCGGCGGCATCGCCCGCCGTCTGGTGGAATGGGCGCTGTCGATCGTCGGCGGGGTGCGCGGCTCGCTGGCGTTGGCGACAGTGGCGTCGTCGGAACTGTTTGGTTCGATGTCGGGCTCGAGTGTCGGCTGCGTCGCCGCCATTGGCAGATTGATGGTGCCGGAGCTGACCCGTCGCGGCTACACCGCGCCTTTCGCCGGCAGCCTGATCGCATCATGCGGCGCGATCGCGACCATCATCCCGCCGTCCATCACCATGATCATTTTCGGCATCGCGGCGCAGCAGTCCGTCCCGAAGCTGTTTCTCGCCGGAATCGTGCCGGGGCTGCTCATCGGGGTTCTGGTCTCGATCTACCTGTTGATCTACGCACGAGTCGAAATGATTCCGCTCACCGCGTCGCTGCGCTGGAAAAACATCCTGTCGTCGACCCGCGACGCCGGCTGGGCGTTGTTCGCCCCGGTCGTCATTCTCGGCGGCATCTATGGCGGCATCTTCACGCCGACCGAGGCGGCGGGGATCGCTTGCATCTACGCCATCCTGGTCGCCCGCTTCATCTACAACGAAATGTCGTGGACGGAGCTGTGGCAGACCGCGATCGATTCCGCCAAGGTCATCTCGCAGATCCTGATCATCGTGTCGGCGGCCGGCGCCTACTCATGGCTGATAACGACCAGCGGCTTTCCGACGAAGCTCGT
>DASSJW010000020.1:0-15995 GCA_035690995.1 Xanthobacteraceae bacterium | reverse complement strand
GGTGCAAAGGACGAGCGAGCCCCAGATCCACGGGTTGCGCGTGACTTCGCTTGTCAGCAGCCCTGAACCCCGGTCGCGCATGTTGAATACGTGCCAGAGCTGCGCAAAGGCCAGGGTCAGGAACGCGACCGTCACAGTTGCCGCTTCGTCCAGCTCCAGCCAGAAGCGCGCGAGCGCCAGAGCGCCGAACGTCGCGGCGGTCAAGCCGAGGCTGTGGAGGACGATCGTGATCCATTGCCGGCGACCAAGGATCGGCTCCTTCGGATCCCGCGGGAGTCGCTTCAGAACATCGTGCCCGCCTTCATTCATCGCAAGCGCAAAGGCCGGGAATACGTCGGTGACGAGGTTGAGATAGAGGATCTGCAGCGGCAAGATCGGCAGCGGAAGAGCGGTGAGAATCGCCAATCCGATGACCAAGACCTCGCTCAAGTTGCAGGACAGCAAATACGCGGCGACGCATCGGATATTTTCGAAGATGACCCGGCCCTCACGCACCGCCATGACGATGGTGGGGAAGGCGTCGTCCAGCAGGATCATTGCAGCGGCCTGTCGTGCGACGTCGGTGCCTCTCAGCCCCATGGCAATGCCGATATCGGCTTGGCGCAACGCCGGTGCATCGTTGACGCCATCCCCGGTCATGGCGACGATTTCCCCAGCCGCCTGGTAGGCGCGCACGAGCCTGAGCTTTTCCTCAGGACTCACGCGGGCAAAGATGTCGGTGCGCAGCAGTGTCTCGTGATCGGAAGACATAAGTCGCGTCAAATCGGCCCCTTCGATGGTACGGGGCACAGCGCCCCCCAATCCCACGGCACGGCCAATGCTGCGCGCCGTCACGGCGTGATCGCCGGTGACCATGGCCACTCGGATCCCCGCTTCGCGGCAGGCTCGTATGGCCTCCGGCACGTCGGGGCGCGCCGGGTCCGCGAGACCGATGAGACCCAGGAAGGTCAAATTCTCGAATGGCCGGCCGTCGGCCGACGTGCCGTACCGCATGGCGCAAGCCAGCACCCGCAAGCCCTGGCGTCCGAACTGCTCCACGCGATCGAGACATTCGGCGCGTCTGGCCTCATCCATGGCGATGCCGCCATTCTCGGTCAGGACCTCACGCGCGTTCGCCAGAACCGCTTCGGGTGCCCCTTTGATTGCAAAGAAATAGCGCTCGCCACGCCGATGGACGGTGGCCATCATTTTTGTAGCGGCATCGAACGCATGCGTAAGAACGGGTGGGTATTCGCCCAGCAGCCCGGCGCGCGTGAGCCCAGCGCGACGTCCTGCGCGCAGCAGCGCCAGCTCCATCGGATCTCCGCTGTCGTCGTCCGCTACCTGTCCTAGCGTGGCATTGTTGCAGAGGACAGCAGCTTCCAAGAGGCGCTGCAGCTGCGGGTCATGGCCGTGATCGGCGTGCTTGGCCTCGTCGTCCGATCCACAATCCAGCGTGGCGGCGTCGACTTCACCGGACAGGAGCCACAAGCGCCGCACGGTCATGCGGTTTTCCGTCAGGGTTCCGGTCTTGTCGGTGAGGATGACCGTGGTCGCCCCCAGCGTCTCGACCGCTGACAGGCGCTCGATCAACGCGTTCCGGCGGGCCATGCGCCACATGCCCCGCCCGAGCGCGAGCGTGGCGACAATCGGCAGACCTTCCGGGATGGCGGCCACGGCGAGCGCAATCGCCGCCTCGACCATGAGGAAGGGCTCCTTGCCGGTTGTCATGCCGGCGATGGCGATCAGGGCGGTCAGGATCAGGATTGCCCAAATGAGCTGGCCGGACAGTCGCGACAGCCGCTTCTCGAGCGGCGACCTTCCCGGTTCGGCCTCCTCGACCAGTCCGGAAATTCGACCGAGCGCGGTTTGCAGGCCAGTCGCTACGGCGACCCCGAGGCCGCTGCCTGCCGTAATTACCGTGCCCTTGAACAGCATCGAAGTGCGATCGGCGACGCGGGCATCGGCCGCGACGGGCGTCGTCGCCTTGTCGACCGCCACGGACTCGCCGGTGAGCGTGGACTCGTCGGCGGCGAGGTTGGACGCGTCGATCAATCTCATGTCCGCCGAGACCGAATCGCCGCCTTCGAGGAGCACGATGTCGCCCGGCACCAGCTGCTCAGCGGGAATCACGCGGGTGTGTCCACTTCGGCGTACGCGCGCAGATCGAGTGCCGAGAGCCTGCAGCGCCTCGATGGAGCGCGCGGCCTTGATCTCGGTCAGAAAGCCGATCAGGCCGTTGAGCCCGAGAACGGCTGCGATCGCAGCCGCCTCTTGGCGTTCGCCGAAGTAGAGCGCCAGCGCCGCCGCGGCGGCTAGCAGATAAACGACGGGGCCTTCAAACTGATGCAGCAGTACGGCAAACGCGCTGACCCTCCGCCGCGTAACGATCTTATTTGGACCCAGAGAGGCAAGCCGACGCTTCGCCTCTGCTTCGGAAAGCCCGTTGGTGACCGACACCTGCAATAGCTCAAGTACCTCGGAGGTCGAGAGGGCCTGAGCGGTCTCGGGCAACGACTGGATTTGCCTTGCAAGGTCATCCATTCCGCGGGTCAATTGCTGGAATTTCTGGAACGGTGATGGCTCAGCCGAGCCGATCTTCCTGCTTGTCATTTGATCGAGATCAAAGCCGCACGGTCGACCGTTCCCATAGTTGCATGAGTGGACCATTATCGGAGTTCGCTCGATGTCAATGGAGACCATAGTCCTCTCGCTCATTGTCCTGGCGTTCGGCATATTTGCCGTAACCCTCTACTGGGCCGATATGCAAACGCGCGGGCTCGGCAAGTAGGTGGGCCGCGTTGCCCGCGAGCTCTCCACCCCCGCCGCGTATTCAACACTGCCCGCTCTGCAGGGTTGCAATGGTGGCCAGCAGGTCGAATGAGGAAAGCCCTCACTTCGATACGTTCGCCTGCCTTAAATGCGGAACAACGGTCACCTTGGTGTCGCCACCCAAAACCCGCAAGAGCGATCGGTGAGCCTGTCGGGTGATACTTGTCCTCCCGCCGACGGGGCACGGTTTCGGTTACCCGATTCGAGCTCTTCTGAGCCGGGCGCCAGCTACCGTGCGAGCGTATTGATGTAGGCCGCGATGTCTTCCGCCTCGCGGCGCGTCATCGCCACGTTCATCCGTGGATGCGGATCAAGCATCGAAAAAGCCAGCATTTGCGGCTGGAGCTCGAATTTCCGCGCAATAACGTCAAAGGGCGGGGCGTCGGTAACATCCCGGCGCGCACCTGGTGCCACCACGTGACACGTCACGCAGCGCATCTCCGCCAGGCGCTTGCCGTTGGCGGCGTCGGCAGCCAGCGCCTGCGGCGCGACGAAAATCGCGGGGAGCAGTAGGAACAAGCGAAAGAATTGCAATCCATCCTCCTCTACGCGTTGACGGCCTTTATCGCATAGCCATGCGCCGGCGGCTTGACCCAGATCAAGGACGATTCTTCGGACAAGAGCGAGATTTTTTCGCGAAGGTCCATGATGATTGCCGAAATTCTAATTGCTGCGAGTATGTGCCTGCAAGGCGGCGAGCAGGTTGACGTATCGCAGTATGTTTCCACTGCCGCGCGTGTGCTCGAGCTGAAAGTGACGTTGAAACCGGCCAGCGGAACTCTGGTGATTTACTCGCCGGGATACGAGGACCAGCAAGCAAAATTTACTCAGGAGCTGTCGTTCGGCTGGATACCGTTCGCGGAGCCCATCCTGTGCATCAGGAGCATAGGGGGGCCATTTGAATTCCACATCGATGTTAACCCGATCGAGGATGCGGACTGACGCGTGCGCCGGGCGCGCTCAACTCTGTTTGGAGAAGAAAGCATGATCAAGGACATTGTCACCAACCTCTCCCTCCGCAATTCGCGCGATGTCGCGATGGACTTCGCCGTGTCGACGGCTGCTGCCTTCGATGCCCATCTTGCAGGGATTGCCTTCGTCTACGAGCCGATCATTCCGGCGATGGTCGACATGTATGGCATGCCCCCAGAGGTGATCGAGTCCCAGCGCGTTGAGAACGAGAATATGGCAAAAGCCGCACTCGGCAGGTTCGAGGACGCCGCGCGGGGGGCTGCGCTTTCGGCGGAGCCGCGCATGGTTGACGCGCAGGTGGCGACTGCGCCGGGCAGATTTGCCGATATTGCACGCCGGTTCGACCTGTCTGTCCTCGGTCAGCCGGAACCCGATCAGCCGACCCTCGACAGGCTCATGATCGAGGCGGCTCTCTTCGATACCGGCAGGCCCATGCTGGTCGTCCCCTACATTCAAAGAACGGGTCTCAAGCTCGATCACATCATGCTGGCCTGGGATGGCAGCCGCAGCGCAGCGCGCGCTGCCGGCGACGCTCTGCCCTTCATTCGGCGCGGAAAGTTGGTTGAAATCGTGATCGTGGCCAGCGACGGCGCCAAAAGCGACGAAATGCCTGGCGCTGACATTGCTCAGCACCTTGCGCGCCACGGCGCCAAGGTGGAGCTCAATCGCATCGTCACGACCGAAACCGACGTCGCCAATACCATTCTGTCCCACGCCGCGGACAGCTCGGCAGATTTCCTGGTCATGGGCGGCTACGGCCATTCGCGGCTGCGTGAGTTCATACTCGGAGGTGTGACGCGGGAGATCCTCACGTCGATGACGATCCCCACCTTGATGTCGCATTGAGGTGGATTACCCCAGTCCCAGCTTGCTGCGGATCGCGAAGGCTCCTTACGGGCATTCCCTTAGGTACATCATCGGAATTTCCGGTTCGATGCGCGGGGTCTATGGAACCAGCATGCACCATGACTTGAGGGGAACGTCATGCTGACACTCGCAGGTTTCTCGAAGCAGATGGTCACCATCCCGCGTGCCGAAGAGCCGGGGTTGATCCGAGAACTATCGGACGAAGCTTTGATCAGGGCGATTGCGGATGGGGACAGGCGCGCGCTGCACGCGCTTTACCTGCGGCATAAGGTGCGGACCTACCGCTTCGTGCTGCGTCTCACCGCCGACGCCGCCTTGGCGGAGGATATCGTGAGCGAGGTGTTCCTCGATGTGTGGCGCCAAGCCGTTGGCTTCAAAGGTAAATCTCGAGTTTCCACGTGGATATTGGCGATCGCGCGGTACAAAGCGCTCTCGGCCTTGCGACGCCGTTCGGACGAACAACTGGACGATTGCACAGCGACTGCGATCGCCGATCCCGCCGACGATCCAGGCATGATGGCAGAACGACAGGACCGGAGCAGGATCGTGCGCAAGTGCCTATCGCAGCTTTCGACGACGCATCGGGAGATGCTCGACCTTGTCTACTATCAGGAGAAATCGGTGGAGGAGGTTGCCCAGATCATTGGGGTGCCCTGCGGGACCGTGAAGACCCGCATGTTCTACGCGCGCAAACATATGGAGAAACTGCTGGAGACTGCCGGTATTGATCGGCATTGAACTCGGCACCGTCCCAGCACTGATAGCGATTGGCAGGAATGCAATCAATCCCGAAAAATCCGTTGGTACCGCCGCGTTGCGAACTATGCGGGGGGGTCATGAAGCTGCATCGTAGGGAACCGCAGCTTGGGCCGCATCCGGAGTTGCTGTCCTTTCGATGCCAGCAATGCGGCCACGTCGTCACTCTCGTGGCAGAGGACGAGCGCTAGCTTGCTCCCTCCCTTATCGCGCCGAGCTGCGGTTGCCGCCGAGGCTGATCGGTCGCAAAGTTGCTCGCAGTGACGTCCGTTCGGTTTCTTTAGCGCCGACATCGGGGCTACTCGAATGTTCATCCGGTTCGCAGTCATTCTGCTGCTACTCGGCGTATCCGCCGGCTTGGCCGAGGAGAACGAGCCCAGTGCGCTGGAGCAGCGGGGCCGTGCGCTCGCTGAGAGGATGTGCTCTGAATGTCACGCGATCGGAGCACGAGGGCAGAGTCCCCACGCCGGTGCTCCCGCCTTTCGCACGCTCGATCGGCGACTGGAGCTCGATACTTTCGTCGACCGGCTGCGCGAAGGGCTTATGGTTGGTCATCCGGATATGCCGATGTTTCGATTTAGCCGTGAAGACGCCCGCGCCTTCGTGCTATATCTGAGGTCGGTCCAGGCACCGTAGGCGCAATGGTCGATAGGTTTGAACCCGCCCCGCCATTTGAGAAGCTTCGGTCCGCACCTGACGTTCGCAGCCTGCTCCGGCCTGTGCTGGTCGTATGGCCCGCAACGGGCCTGGTTATCGGTCTCGCGGTGCAATTCGCTGGATGGCAGCACTGGTCCGGTGCGATATGGGCCGCGGCTACCGTTCCGGTTCTGATCGTCCTCCTGACCGAGATCGTGGTCAGCCTACGCCGCGGCGACGTGGGCCTGGACATCGTCGCCGCACTCTCGATGCTTGCGGCGCTTGTCTTCGCCGAATACCTCGCCGCCGCCGTGGTCGCGGTGATGTATTCCGGAGGGCAATATCTCGAGAGCTTCGCCGAGCGTCGCGCCAGCCGGGAGATGACGGCGCTCCTCGCCCGTGTGCCGCGGAGCGCGGTGAGATTTCGGAACGGCGGGCTCGAAGAAGTCGCGCTGGAGGCGATCGAGCCGGGCGATCGCCTGGTCATTCGCAAGGGCGATGTGGTGCCGGTCGACGGAGCGGTCGTGGAAGGCGTTGCGGTGCTCGACCAGTCGGCCTTGACCGGCGAATCCATGCCGGTACAGCAGAAGGTCGGCGACGACGTCATGAGCGGATCGACGAACGCCGGCGAAGCCTTCCATCTGGCGGCGTCGCGGCGCGCGGCCGAGAGCACGTATGCCGGGATCGTGCGTCTGGTTGCGGCCGCGCAGCGTTCCCGCGCCCCGATGTCGCGCCTGGCGGATCGATACGCCATGGTGTTTCTGGCGGCGACCGTCGCGCTTGCGGGAGCGGCCTGGGCGTGGAGTGGAGACCCCATTCGTGCCGTGGCGGTGCTCGTGGTGGCCACCCCGTGTCCGCTCATCCTCGCCGTCCCAGTGGCAATCGTTTCCGGCCTTTCGCGAGCGGCCAAGCACGGAATTTTGATTAAAGGCGGGCGGGCGCTGGAAACGATGGCGCATGTGCGCTCGTTGGTGATCGACAAGACCGGGACCTTGACACATGGCCGGGCGCGCGTGGCCTCGATCAGGGTCGGCGCGGGCCAGTCCGCGGACGAGCTTCTTCAGATCGCCGCATCCCTCGACCAAGTATCCAAACACATCATTGCCCAGACCATTGTGGAGGAAGCCCAGAACAAAGGCCTCAAGCTGTCCGTGCCCAGCGACGTGGTTGAATCGCCGGGCGAGGGTATCGAAGGCTGCGTGAATGGTCGTCGTGTGACCGTCGGCGGACATCGTTTCGTGAGCGGGAAAGTCTTGGGCGTCGGTCTTTCCTTATGGCGGGCAGACCGGCCGGCTGGCGCCGCCGCGGTCGCAGTCGGGATTGACGGCAAGCTTGCCGGGAGCCTGATCCTGACCGACGAGCTGCGCGCGGGCACGCAGACCCTGCTGAACAGGCTCAGGGAGCTGGGAATCGAACGCATTGTGCTCGCCACCGGCGATCGCCGCGATGTGGCGGAGACAGTCGCGCGGGGTCTGCCGATCGATGCCTTGAGGTCTGAGCTCGGCCCCGACCAGAAAAACCTGGTGGTCTTGTCCGAGCGCAAGCACGGGCCGGTCATGATGATCGGAGATGGCGTCAATGACGCGCCCGCGCTGGCGGCGGCCGATGTGGGTGTAGCCATGGGGGCGAAGGGGGCAGCAGCTTCGGCGGAGGCTGCCGACGTGGTGCTGCTGGTGGATCAACTCGACCGGATTCTGCCGGCGATCGAGATCGCGCGAAGATCATGCTTCATTGCCCTGCAGAGCGTGTATGTGGGAATGGGCCTATCGCTCTCGGGAATGCTGGCGGCGGCGTTCGGCGCCATTTCGCCGGTGCAGGGCGCGGTACTGCAAGAGCTGATCGACGTCGCGGTTATCCTCAATGCGCTCAGAGCTCTGCGCGAGCGACCGCAGGGGAGCGACCGTCGAGAATAGAGCAGGGACCCCGACCTGCGTCCGCGGATCTAGCCGCGACGAAAGCGTCGGCGGGCGAACCGCTTATAACGTCCGCTTCCCGAAATGGTCGCCTGCGACAGCGCAGTCACCGCCAGCATGGCGCTAGATCATTCGCTTAACCTGTGATGACGGGCGATTGATCTAGATCATTTTCGGGCCGTCGGATCACCTCTATCAGGCTGCGAGGGTTAATTGCTGAGGCAGGTGCCATGACCAAGCCGATCCCCGACAAAGCGGAGGTAGCACTCGAGTATCCGGAAAAGCTTTACATCGGGACATTCGAGAGAACCGCGCGCTTCGATGCCCATCTCGACGAAACCGGGATTTCGCTGAGCCTGCACCGTCTGGGTGCCGCGGACGTGCGCAAGTCCGTTCGCATCCATCTTCACTACGCTTTGTTTGCAGAGATTCTCCAGGACTTGGCTAGAACGGTGTCTGCGGTACCGCCGGCCGACGCCGCACACCGCGATGCGCTGCGAGATGCGGCAAAGGCCCTCTACCGCGCCCTCGACCCTGGCCGAAGCGATAAAGACGACCTCGCGCAGATGACGCCCGACGACGAGGTTCTGTTGCTGCATGTCATGGAATAGTGGCCGCCTCCGCCGTTATGATGCCGCCACGTTCGGAATCTGCAGGGGCAATGTCCGTACGCGCTCCGCCATCAACTTCTGTTATCGGCTCATTTGAGGCTGAGGATGTAGGCGATGATATCGGCCTGCTCGTCGCGCTCCAGCATGATGTTGGGCATCGAGCGATGTGAGGTGTTGAGCGCCGCCGACAACGCAATCGCAGTCATCCCCGGCACTGCCGCAATGGTTTGGAAGCGAGGCGCATTCCCGTTGGGAGATCGTGTCTGCCCTTTTTGGACGGCATGACATTGCGCACAGAGCCGCTGCGCCGCGACGAGGCCGCGGCCGGGTTGACCGATCTCCTGGGCTTCCCCCGGTCCGGTAGCCAGCGTTAACACAACCATTGCCATGAGCCGAACCGGCGTCCCGCGCATTTTCGCATCTCCAAAATTCATCTTCGTGCCTGCATCGTATCAGCCACGTAAGACCTTTAACGGTCTTGATGCAAATCAAAGATAACGCTGCCCAACCGGTTAAGCTTGCGATCGTCAGAAAGGGAGCCGTGCCATGAAAGCTGCCGATGTGATGATCACGAATGTCATCGCGGTCGGCCCTGACGCATGCGTTCAGGACGTTGCCCGCATTTTACTCGATTCACGCATCAGTGCCGTTCCGGTGATTGCATCCGACGGCAAGCTCTTGGGAATAGTCAGCGAGGGGGACCTGATGCGTCGCGCCGAGGCCGGCACTGGCCGCAGGCGCCCCTGGTGGCTTGCCATCCTCACCGGCAGAGAGGTGCTCGCGAATGAGTACATCAGGGAGCATTCGCGGCGGGTCACCGATGTCATGACCCGCAACGTGGTGACAGCGGCTGCCGATACGCCGCTTTCGACCATCGCGAATCTGCTGGAGAAAAATGCGATCAAGCGGGTCCCGATCGTCGAGGAAGGCAAGGTCATCGGCATCGTCAGCCGCGCGAACCTGCTGCAAGCGTTGGCGAGCCCGGGCACGCGTGCAAAGAGTGCTGCCACCGGCGCCGATGATTCGAAGATCCGCGAGACGGTGCTCAGCCAACTCAAGGCTGAGCCTTGGACCAGGCCGTCGCTGATCAACGTGATCGTGCAGGACGGAGCGGTGGAACTGTGGGGCATCGTCGATTCCGCCTCTGAGAAGAAGGCGGTTCGGGTGGCCGCAGAGGTCACGCCCGGCGTGCGCGCCGTCAACGACAATCTCATCATTCGTCCGGCGGAATCCGGTTCCTGACCGGCGGCAAACGACATGGCAATGGGTTTTGCCCCCTTAACGACGTCACGAGCAACGAAGGAGAATAACATGGCTGAAGCTGCAACCAAGCTGCCGGTGAAAAATGAGGAAAGCAAGACCGAGCGACCAACCGAGTGGCGGCCGTTCGAAAGCCTGCGCCGGGAGGTCGAACATCTGTTCGACGACTTCCAATTGGGCCCGTGGCGGTCGCCATTCGGCCGCACACTATTCGAGCCGTTCCGACGCGGCGAGATGGGCTGGAAGACTCCCGCCGTCGACGTTGTCGAAAAGGAGAAGGCGTACGAGATCACGGCGGAACTGCCGGGGATGGACGAAAGCAACATCGACGTCAAATTCTCCGACGGCACCCTGACGATCAAAGGCGAGAAACGGGAGGAAAAGGAAGAGAAGAAGAAGGATTTTTATCTCTCCGAACGCCGCTATGGCTCCTTCCAGCGTTCGTTCAGCGTGCCGGACGGCGTCGATGGCGACAAGATCGAGGCCGGCTTCAAGAACGGCGTGCTCACGGTCACCTTGCCGAAGACGCCTGAAGCGCAGAAAAGCGAGAAGAAGATCGCCATCAAGAAGGCCTGACCGCACTTGGCCAGCGCGCTCGCGCTTGTCCCGCGCGGGCGCGCATGACCGTTCCCTTGATGCGCAAATCCGATTGCGCGCATCTCGGACGAACCGGGCAGGCCGCACCAGCAACGGACACATTCATGCCCTACCTCACGAACGATGATCTGCCGGCGCCGGTGCAAGAGCACCTGCCGCCTCACGCTCAGGACATCTACCGCGAAGCTTTCAATCACGCCTTCGCGGCGCATGCCGGCGATCCGCGCCAGGAAGAGGCGTCCCACCGCATCGCCTGGGCTGCGGTCAAGCGCTCGTATGTAAAGATAGGCGGCAGTTGGGTCGGCCGCACGGCCGGCGCGTGACCGGTCCCGATAGGGACCCGCCCCCATTGTAAGCGCAACCGAGGAGGGAAATGTAATGAGCGCAGCCGGGCTCGAAAGCATTGAACATACGGTGCACGTGACGCACACGTGGATCAATGAGCTGGACGAACTGCTGGGGTGGAGCAACAAGTCGCGGTCCTATCGACTGCTCCGGAGCGTGCTGCAGGCACTGCGCGATTGGCTGCCGGTCAACGAGGCTGCGGACTTCGCGGCCCAGCTCCCGAATCTGCTGCGCGGCGTCTATTATGAACAGTGGCGGCCGGCAACGACGCCGGTCAAGCCCCGCTCCAAGTCGGATTTTCTCGGGCGTATCGACCACGCCTTTGTCGGTGATCCCATCCTTCACACCGAAGACGCCGTGCGCATTACTTTTCGGTTCCTGTCGACCAAGATCGCGGCCGGCGAAATCGCGGACATCAAGCATGCCTTGCCCGCGGACCTACGTGCGCTGTGGACGTTGTCTTCCGCCGCCGCGTGAGGCAAGGGCGCGGAACGCCCGTCCCCTTGAATCCGCCGCAAGGAGTTGATCTGGATCATAGATCCAGCAGTCCCGACGCGTAGTTTCCGATGCGTCATTGGAGAATATGGACGATGTCCTACGCGGCTCTCATGGTGCATGTTGATGTGGACGCCCAGCTCGGTTCCCGCGTCGGCATTGCCGCGGACCTTGCTGAACGATTTCGCGCGCATTTGATCGGCGTTGCCGGTTGGGCGCCGATGTCGGTCTTCCTCGCCGAAGAAGCGAGGAATGAGCCCACGCCTCCGGAGGCTCATCTGCAGGACATGAAAACGCTCCTCGATCAGAAAGGGGACAAATTTCTTGCCGCCGTGGGCAAACTCAAAGGCCGTGCGGAATGGCGATCCGGATTGGATTTTCCGACTGAATTTGTTGCGCGCGAGGCGCGCGCTGCCGATCTTATCATCATTGGCAACGAACGGGAGAATCAGGATCCGTTTCGCGCGTTGGATCCGGGCAGCTTTCTCTTGAAAGCAGGACGGCCGGTTCTGGTCGTGCCCAAGCGCGTCGCATCCTTTTCGCCCAGACATGTTGCGATCGCCTGGAAAGATGTGCGTGAGGCCCGGCGCGCCGTGCTGGATGCGCTGCCGTTCCTGCAGCGCGCCGAGACCGTCATGATCGTCGAGATGGTCGAAAGCGGAAGCGATCAGAGCTTTGGCGGCGTCAAGGACGTCGGCGCCTATCTGGCTCGCCACGGCGTCAAGACGGTGGCGGAACGATTGCGACCCGCCGAGGTCACCGCGGCGAATTCACTGCTGCGGGTGATCGAGGACGAAAATATCGATTTGCTCGTCACTGGCGCCTACGGTCATTCACGGTTGGGGGAATGGGCGTTTGGCGGCGTCACGCGCGATTTATTGCTGGAAAGCCCCGTCTGTTGCCTGTTCTCGCATTGAGCCTTGGGGGCGATGTCGTACGCAGCCATCATGGTGCATTTCGACGCGGGGCCAAGCGCACATCGGCGGCTCCACCTGGCCGTCGACTTGGCGGATCGATTTCAAGCGGCGCTGATCGGGATTGCCGGAAAATCGTATCTTCCGACATTCGTCCCCGACGGGCTCACCGCCGACGAGGGCGCCGGTGGCGAGCGACAGGAGATGATGGACATCCTCGCGGACATCGGCGCGGAATTCCGCGCGTCGGCCAAGCACGCGAAGGACGTGGAATGGCGAGGCCGCGCGGAGCACGTGAACGATCTGGTGTCGAACGCAGCCCGAGCGGCGGATCTTGTCATTATCGGACAAGAATCGGAGCTCGACGATGAGCTGCACTACAAGCTCGATCCCGGAATTGTGATGCTTAGTGCTGGACGCCCGGTACTGGTTGTACCGGATGACGTCGATTCGCTTGCAGCGCAGCGTATCGTGCTGGCTTGGAAAGATACCCGGGAGTCCCGCCGCGCGGTTCGCGACGCACTCCCGTTTCTGAAGGAAGCCAGGGGAGTGATGATTGCCGAGATTTCCGAGCGTCGGACCGAGAGCCAGAGCCGAAGTCACCTAGACGACACTGCAAACTATCTGCTGCGCCATGGCATCAACGTGGAAGCCAAAGCTTATCTCGGCACGGAAAGTACTGTCGCCGGCGAACTTCTCCGTTTCGCCGCAGATCGAAAAGCCGACCTCATTGTTGCCGGCGGATACGGGCACACCAGGTTGGGTGAGTGGATGTTCGGCGGGGTCACGCGTGACCTGTTGGCCGAAAGTCGCATTTGCTGCCTGTTCTCGCACTGAGCCGGCTGGCAAATGGATGATGAACAAATGACGGGGGTCTCGCCGAGCGCACAGTCAGCGCGACTGAAGCAACCGGTCGGACGCCGGGACGGGTGCGATGTATCGCTTTCTTGAATGCACGGCCGACGATTACATGACGCGCGCCGTTACCACCGTGACGCGTCAAGTGACCATGCAGCAGCTTGAAACGCTGTTCGAAAAATACGACTTCAATTCGTTTCCCGTTGTGGAAGACGAAAAGATGATGGGCATTGTTACCAAGTTCGACTTCCTGCGGGCTTTCGTCTTTACGACCGGCCGGATGGTGCCCGATTACGATGAATTGATGCGACGGCCGGTTGCGGAGATGATGACGGAAGCGGTCGTACATGTCGGGCCGACCACATACCTGACCCGCGTCCTCGAATTGATGGTGAGCCACGCGACCCGCAGCCTGCCGGTGCTGAGCTCCGACCAGCGACTGGTCGGCATAATCTCCCGTGAGGACGTCATGCGCGCGCTGCGCGAGGCGACGCAGGATGCCGGACGGTCGCGACAAGGAGCGTCTGCCCGCACACCCAAGCGACATCGTCCAGAATAGAGCTTGAGAAGTCCCATGAACGAGGTGGAGGTCAAATCCGGAGATTGGGTGGTCGTATGCGATGGCCGCAAAGCCCTCATCCTCGAGAATGTCGGCGACCAGGCGTTTCCCATCCTCCACACTCGGGAGGTTCGCGAGCACGCGGACCTGCCGACCGGCGAGCAAGGTTCCGGTGTGCCGGGTAGGGTCCACCAATCGGTCGGGCGCGCCCGCAGCGCGGTCGAGCAGACGGATTGGCATGATCGGGCGGAGCGTGCGTTTCTGACGGCGGTGGCGAGCCGATTGCATGTCGGGCTCACCAAGGGGGAAACGCGAGCATTGATCATGATCGCCTCTCCGCGCGCGCTCGGCATGATTCGGGAGGTTTACTCTCCTGCCGTGCGCAACGCCATTCGCGCGGAGGTAGGAAAGGATCTCGTGAAGCTCCCTGTTCACGAGATCGAAAAGCAATTATTTCCTTGAGTCCGCAGCGTGGGCGTTGGCGGGCCGGGTTGCCAACGTTGATTGTGCAGCAGACGAATTGGCAGGCAACGGCGCGCGCGTAGAATTGCCTCCCGGCGACAAGGTGTTCTCCGATGAATCCAAAAATCGCGGCGTTGACCACAAAGATCCAGATATTGGAGGCCGAGCTCGAAGCGGAACTCGCGCAACGCAGAGCCGAACTCCGCGTCGGCCTGGAAAAGGGCAGGGCGTTTTTCGAGGAAGAAATTCTACGTCGCCATCGTGAGCTGAGGACACGCCTCTCGACCTATGTGCTGAACGCCCGCCCGGCGGTGGTTTTGACGGCACCGATAATATATGCCGTGATCGTTCCGCTTGTCCTGCTCGACCTGTTCGTAACCGTTTACCAGAGCGTCTGCTTTCCGGTTTATGGAATACCGAAGGTGCGCCGTCGCGAATATCTGATATTCGACCGGCACCATCTTGCTTACCTGAACGCGCTCGAAAAGCTCAATTGCGCCTACTGTTCCTACGCGAATGGATTGATTGCATATGTTCGCGAGATCGCCGGGCGCACGGAGCAGTATTGGTGTCCAATCAAACATGCCCGGCGTGTGATTGGGGCTCACCCGGGCTACGCCGCGTTCATGGACTACGGGGATGCGGACGGCTATCGGAAATGGCTGGAACAATTGCAGAAAAGTGGGTCGAGCGGCCAATAGCCGACATCGTCGGCCGGCTCGAATTCGGAGCGGCGATTGTTTGCCCGCTCCAGCGCGCGTCGCATGGCATGTCTCGGGTCTTGATATGGATCAACGAGCGAGCACAGTTGCGGCCTACTGTTGGCGAAGAAAATGGAGCATCGCCATGAAGGTGAAGGATGTGATGACATCTCCGGTCGTGTCGATCGAGCCGGAGAGTTCGGTGTTAGAGGCGATCCGCATCATGCTGCAACGGCATATCAGCGGATTGCCCGTGGTCGACAAGGAGGGGCACCTTGTCGGCATCCTGACGGAAGGTGACTTTCTCCGGCGGGCCGAGACCGGTACGCAGCGCCGGCGTCCTCGTTGGCTTGAATATCTGATCGGACCGGGCCGGCTCGCGGACGAATATACTCGTTCGCATGGCCGCAAGGTCGAGGAGATCATGACGCCCAGCCCGCTGACCGTCACCGAGGAGACGGAGCTCGATGAGGTCGTGCGCCTGATGGAGAAGCGTCGCATCAAACGCTTGCCGGTGGTGCGCGGAAATGATGTGGTGGGTATCGTCAGTCGTGCCAATCTCGTTCATGCGCTCGCCGGACTCTCCCGCGAGGCCAAACCGACTGCAGCCAGCGACCAAGCCATCCGCGACCGGATCGTGGCGGAACTGGCCGGCCAATCGTGGGCACCAGTGGCACTCATCAATGTCATCGTCAGGGGCGGGGTGGTCGAGCTCTGGGGGGCGATCACGGATGAACGGGAGCGCGCGGCGATCATGGTGGCCGCGGAGAATGCGCCCGGCGTGAAGGCCGTAAACGATCACCTCGCCTGGGTCGATCCGATGTCCGGTATGGTGTTCGCCCCCGGAGACGAAGAGCCGGTGCAGGTGAAGGCTTCCTGATCTTACGCCGGATGCAATCTGCGGGCGTGGCCCGGTCATGTTGAAATAGCCGCGGCCGGCGCGAAGGGATGTATTGTTGTCGAATCTCGACCCATCCGGAGAGGGAGCTTGTCCGTCGTCCGCGACGCAAGCCGTGCCGGCCGAACGCGTAGGTCATTGCGCTGGTGAGGCCCTTTCCTCGGGGCGCGACCAGCTCCCGACGAGCCACGGCTTTCCCGCCGTGAGCTCGATGCAGGACGTCGATCGAGCAGTGCGGGCAGGCATCGCCCACCTGACTGCTGGGCTTGCGCCGAGCGCGCTTGCAGGCGCTTTTTTCGACTGGGCTGTGCATCTTGCGGCTTCGCCCGGTAAGCAACTG
>DASSJW010000019.1:0-4122 GCA_035690995.1 Xanthobacteraceae bacterium | reverse complement strand
TCGCGGTTCCCTCCCAAGGGTTGCGCGCGGCCGCGCGCGCGATCGCGCCGGCATTGCGGGACGGCACGCCGGTGATCGCCTGCGCCAAGGGGATCGAGCGCGGCACTCACGCTTTCATGACCGAGGTGATCGCCGAGAGCGCGCGCGCCGCGCGCCCGGCGATCCTGTCCGGACCGAGCTTCGCCGCCGAGGTGGCGCGCGGGCTGCCGGCGGCGGTGACGCTCGCGGCGCGCGACGAGACGACCGCGGCGGCGCTCGCGCGCGCGCTCGGGTCGGCCACGCTGCGGCCCTATCATTCGAACGACGTGCGCGGGGTCGAGATCGGCGGCGCCGCCAAGAACGTGCTCGCGATCGCCGCCGGCATCGTCGCCGGGCGCGGACTCGGCGCCAGCGCCGCCGCCGCGGTGGTTACGCGCGGCTTCGCCGAGCTGTTCCGCTTCGGCCGCGCGTTCGGCGCGCGCGCGGAGACGCTGACCGGCCTGTCCGGGCTCGGCGACCTGATCCTGAGCTGCTCGAGCGCGCAGTCGCGCAACTATTCCTTCGGCGTCGCGCTCGGCAAGGGCGATCGCGCAGCGGCCGGGGACAAGCTCGCCGAAGGCGTCTTCACCGCGCCGGTGCTGCTCGAGATGGCGAATGCGAAGGGCATCGAGATGCCGATCGCCGCCGCCGTGGTCGCCATCCTCGCCGGCCGCATCAGCGTCGACGAAGCGACCGAGACGCTGATGACGCGCCCGTTCCGCGCGGAGGGGTCCTGATTGCTGCATCGCCGAGCAGAAAATCGTAGGGTGGGCAAAGGCGCGCGATGCGAGTGGAACTCTCGCCCAGCAAGAGGAAGCAGCGCCGTGCCCACGCGTAGAGCCGTCGCGCCAACAGATGATACGATCATGTTGCGATGACGCGATATCGGCGTGCAAAAGTCGAAGGCGGAACTTTTTTCTTTACCGTCACACTCGCGGACAGGACGAGTGATCTCTTGGTGCGACACATCGATCGACTACGGCGGGTCTACATGTCCGTTCAAGACCATCATTCATTCGAAACGATCGCGATCTGCGTGCTCCCAGACCACCTCCACGCCATCTGGTCCCTGCCGCCTGGCGATGCAGATTTTTCAACGCGGTGGAATCTGATCAAGGGTGGGTTCTCACGCGGACTGGCAACCGACGCGCAACCGAGTGCCAGCAAGATCGCAAGGCGCGAAAGGGGGATCTGGCAACGCCGGTATTGGGAGCACGCCATCCGAGACGAGACCGACCTGTTGCGTCATATCGACTACGTTCATTTCAATCCGGTGAAACACGGGCATGTATCTCGGGTATGCGACTGGCCGCACAGTAGCTTTCAACGCTATGTCACGCGTGGAGTTCTGCCGATGGACTGGGGTGGTGAGGTCGGAGACATCACTGGAGCATTCGGGGAATGAACGACTGACGCGTGGGCACGGCGCGGTTTTCTTTCGCTAGGCAAGAGCACGCTCGCGTTCGCGCCTTTGCCCACCCTACATGATCGATGGATGTTGAGGAGGAGCGAATGGCGACTTGGCTTTTGAAAACCGAGCCGGAAGAATTTTCCTGGAACGATCAGGTCAAGCGCGGCGCCAAGGGCGAGGCGTGGACCGGCGTGCGCAACTTCACCGCCCGCCGGTACCTGAAGGAGATGAAGAAGGGCGAGCACGCGTTCTTCTACCACACCGGCGACGAGAAGCAGGTCGTCGGCATCGCCGAGGTGATCCGCGAGTCCTATCACGATCCCAGCGACGAGAAGGGCGTGTTCCTCGCCGTCGACGTCAAGGCGGTGAAGCCGTTCCCGAAACCGGTGACGCTGGCGGCGATCAAGGCCGAGCCGCGGCTCAAGGAGATGGCGCTCGCCAAATATCCGCGGCTGTCGGTGCAGCCGGTCACCACGCAGGAATGGAAGATCGTCTGTGCCATGGGCGGGCTGAAGGAGTAGCGCGGCGCCCATTCCGCTGGTGCGATTCCCGTAGGGTGGGCAAAGCGAAGCGTGCCCACGCGTCATTTGGAAGCACAGGAACTGCCGATCGCACCCCGGCAAAGCCGCGTGGGCACGGCGCACGCGACCAGGCTTGTGGGCCGAGCTTCGCCTGGGATGTGCGCCTTTGCCCACCCTACAGGCCGGACGCGTGATTCGCGTCAGGCCGCTGCGGCGATGATCTTGGCCAGCACCTGGGCGCGCCGCGTGGGCGAGCGGCAATCCTTGAGCGTCTGCGAGAACCGCTCCAGCACGCCCTCCTCGAAGGCAGCGACCACCGTGCCGTGGACATAGCTCTTGCGGCAGATCGCCGGCGTATTGTGCAGATCGTCGGCCGCGGCGCGCACCGCCTGCAGCACCTGCTTGCGGCGCTGGCGCTCGCTCGCCGCCGGCTCGATATGCGCCAGCGTCTCCAGCACGCTGGCCGACGCGAGCAGCGTGCGGAAATCCTTGAGCGAGATGTGCACGCCGGCGATCTCGCGCAGGAACCCGTTCACCTCGTGCGCGGTGACGTGGCGCACCTCGCCGCTCTCGGCGCGATACTGGAACAGGCGCCGGCCGGGCAATTGCCGCAGCAGCGCGATCGCGGCGGCGAGCCGCGGCGCGCTCACCTCCTTGACGGTGGTCTTGCCACCCTTGGAGCGAAACGTCAGCGTGATGGTCTCGCCATAGATGGTGACGTTCGACTTGAGCAGCGTGGCGGCGCCGCGGGTGCCGCGCAGGCGCGCATAGCTTTCGGTGCCGGGGCGGATGGCGCTGCGCGCGACCAATTCGATCACCGCCGCCGAGGCGAATTCGCGCGTCGGCGCATCGCCGGCGAGATGCTGGGCGACGCTGCGGCGGATGCGCGGCAGCACGTCGGCGAGCCGGGCGAGGCGCCGCGCCTTGCGGATCTCGCGCACCTTTTCCCAATCGGGATGATAGCGGTATTGCAGCCGACCGGCGGCATCGCGGCCGATGGCCTGCAGATGCGCGGCCGCATCCTCGGCATAGAGCACGTCGACATAGGCCGGCGGCACTGCAAGGCTCGTCAACCGCCGCACCATGGCGGGATCGCGAATGACGCGATTGTCGGGATCGAGATAGGTCCAGCCCTTGCCGCAGCGGCGGCGGCGGATCGACAAGGCGTCGGCGGCGACGAGCCGCAGCCCCAGCCGCTTGGCCAGGACCTGCGCGCCGCGCGCCTCACGCTTGCGGTGCACGGCCGCAGCGCGCTGGTGCTCGAGGAGGTTGGCGGTTGTATCGGTCACGACGGATGTCGATCCCACAGGCCCGGTTGAAAATCGCAGAACAGCAATGCCGGGAGCGCCGGATTGGTTCCTCCGGCGCCAGGTCAGCCGAGAGAGCCCTTCCCGGACGGCGGCCGCCGGAGGTAGGCTGAGACAGGCGCGGGAGGGACAAGTTGATATTCGCCGGGATGAACTATCTCGCGATCGTGATCGCGGCGGCGGCGGCCTGGCTCGCCGGCGCTGGCTGGTACATGGCGCTCGGCAAGACCTGGACGGCCGCGCTCGGCACCACCCCGGAGCAGATGGCGCAAGCAAGACAACGGCCGGGCGGATTTCTTCCGTTCGTCTATGCCTTCATCGCCGAGCTGCTGATGGCGTGGATTCTGGCGGGACTGCTCGGCCATATCGGCGCGTTCACGCTCAGAGGCGGCATCATCTCGGCGGCGTTCTGCTGGGCGGGTTTCGTCATCACCACCATGGTGGTGAACAACGGCTTTGCCGGCCGCGATGCGCGCCTGCTGCTGATCGACGGCGGCCACTGGCTCATCGTGCTGCTGCTGATAGGCGCGATCATCGGGGGGATGGGACCCTAGCATCATGCCCGGTCGTTTTTGATTCCTGTCATCGAGGAGAATGACGACATGCGCATTCGCATCATTCCGGTCGTGCTCGCCGCGGCGCTCGCAGCCCTCGCCATGGCCGGCGCGCTCTCGACCCGCGGCGCGGCGCAGAACCCGATGGGCGACGCCGACGCCGAACCGGCGCCGTTCAATCCGCAGATGGCGGCGATGATGAACATGCTGATCCAGCCGCGCCACACCAAGCTCGGGCTCGCCGGCAAGGACGCCAACTGGCCGCTCGCCGGCTACGCGTTCAAGGAGCTGCGGCAAGGTTTCCTGGTCAC
>DASSJW010000018.1:0-3702 GCA_035690995.1 Xanthobacteraceae bacterium | reverse complement strand
GGAGCGGGCGCTGCGCAAGATCCCGGTCCAGTATCCCAAGCGTCAGGTCGGGGACCGCATGATGCAGTCGGACCGCTCGCATCTGCCGCTCAAGCTCAACACATCGGGCGTCATTCCGCCGATCTTCGCGTCCTCGCTGCTGCTGCTGCCGACGACGGTTGCGAATTTCAACGCCGGGCAGGGCCCGGAGTGGTTCCAGGGGATGGTCACGCAGCTCGGCCATGGCCGGCCGCTGTTTCTGTTCCTCTACATCGCGATGATCGTGTTCTTCGCCTTCTTCTACACGGCGATCGTGTTCAATCCGACCGAGACCGCAGACAATCTCAAGAAGCACGGCGGCTTCATCCCCGGCATCCGGCCGGGTGAGCGCACCGCCGAGTACATCGACTATGTGCTCACCCGCATCACCTGTATCGGCGCGATCTATCTGTCGCTGGTGTGCCTGTTGCCGGAAATCCTGATCTCATACGCCGCGGTGCCGTTCTATTTCGGCGGCACCTCGTTGCTGATCGTGGTCAGCGTCACCATGGATACGGTGGCACAGGTCCAGGGTTATCTGCTGGCGCATCAATATGAAGGTCTAATCAAGCGATCGAAGCTGCGGGGGCGGCGTAGATGAGATTGATCCTGCTCGGCCCGCCGGGGGCCGGCAAAGGCACGCAAGCGCAACGGCTCGTGGCCACACATGGTCTGGTGCAGCTTTCTACGGGAGACATGTTGCGTGCCGCGGTCAACGCCGGCACGCCGGTCGGGCTGCGCGCCAAGGAGCTGATGGCGCGCGGCGAGCTCGTGCCCGATGACGTGGTGGTGTCGATCGTCTCCGATCGCATCGACGAGCCCGATGCCCGCAACGGCTTCATTCTCGATGGGTTTCCGCGCACGGTGCCGCAGGCGCACGCGCTCGATCGCATGCTGCGGCAAAAGGGCCTGCAGCTCGACGCGGTGATCGAGCTGAAGGTGGACGAAGGGATCCTGCTCAAGCGCATCGAAAAGCGAATCGCCGACACCAAGGCGCGCGGCGAGGCGCTGCGCGCCGACGACGATCCCGTCGTGCTGCACCGCCGGCTGCTCGCCTACCGCGACCAGACGGCGCCGCTCGCCACCTACTATCAGCTGCAGAGCGTGTTGCGCTCGGTCGACGGCATGGCGCCGATCGCGGAAGTCTCGGCCGCCATCGACCGCGTGCTCAAGGCGCGATCGGACAAGGGCGCGCCGGGCGCAGGCCCCGCGGGCAAAAAGGCCCCCCGCAAGGCGGCAAACAGCGCGCAGCCGGCCGCCGCCGCGCCCGCGCGCAAGCCGGCCGAGGGCAAGCCGGCCAAAAGCAAGCCGGCCAAGGGCAAGCCGGCGGGAACCCGCCCGGCGGCGGCGAAAAAGCGGGTGGCGGCATCGGCGAAAAGCCGGGCGAAAAGCAAGGCTCCGAAGGGCAAGCCCGCGAAAAGCCCGGCCAAGGCAGGCAAATCCGCCGCGCCGGCGAGCGCGCGGCGCCAGACGTCATCACGCAAAAGCAACCGCCAGCGGAGGTTGACGAAACGACATTGAATCCATTAATAACCCGCATCCAAGTCGAGAGACCGAACGATACCGGGCCCCGGGGAACGGGGAGGGTGTCGCGTTATCGTTTGCGATCGAATGGAATGATCGCCGGCCGCTTCGATTGCGCCGGCAACAGGAGTGGATAGCCGTGGCCCGCATCGCCGGCGTTAATATACCGACCAATAAGCGCGTCGTTATTGCACTGCAATATATCCATGGGATCGGGCCCCAAAAGGCCAACGAAATCATGGCGAAAATAGGAATTCCGGATGAGCGGCGGGTATCCCAGTTGACCGACCAGGAAGTGCTCCAGATCCGCGAAATGATCGACCGCGACTACATGGTGGAAGGGGACCTCCGGCGCGAGGTTTCCATGAACATCAAGCGGCTGATGGACCTTGGATGCTACCGAGGGTTGCGGCACCGCCGCGGACTACCTGTTCGCGGTCAGCGCACCCATACCAACGCCCGCACCCGCAAGGGCCCGGCGAAGCCGATTGCCGGCAAGAAGAAGTAAGTAAGTCCGAGTCCGCGTCCCGGACCATTGGCCGGCTGCTGCCACGCAGCGAGAGGATCGAGAATGGGCAAAGAAGCCACCCGCGTTCGCCGGCGCGAACGCAAGAACATCGCTTCCGGCGTCGCGCACGTGAACGCCTCTTTCAACAATACCATGATCACCATCACCGACGCGCAAGGCAATACCATTGCCTGGTCATCCGCCGGCACCATGGGCTTCAAGGGTTCGAGAAAATCGACCCCCTACGCGGCGCAGGTCGCGGCCGAGGACGCCGCCAAGAAGGCGCAGGAGCACGGCATGCGCACCCTCGAGGTCGAGGTCGCGGGGCCGGGCTCGGGCCGTGAGTCGGCGTTGCGCTCCCTGCAGTCGGCCGGATTCACCATCACTTCCATTCGCGACGTGACGCCGATACCCCACAACGGCTGCCGTCCACGCAAGAGGCGCCGAGTATGACAGACGATATTCTCATCCGGCGGACTTCCGAGGAGTCCGCCGCCACAGATCATTCCCACGGGGCGGAGTGGGGGGCGCGCCCCGCTGCCGCCCCGGTCAAAGCGATGGGTGCCAACGTGACGATCCAGAAGAACTGGCAGGAACTGATCCGCCCGAACAAGCTCCAGGTGTCCCCAGGCACCGAGCCCAAACGCGAGGCGACCGTGGTGGCGGAGCCGCTCGAGCGCGGTTTCGGCGTGACGCTCGGCAATGCGCTTCGCCGCATCCTGCTGTCATCGCTGCAGGGCGCGGCGGTGCAGTCGGTGCACATCGACGGCGTGCTGCACGAGTTCTCGTCGATCCCGGGCGTGCGCGAGGACGTGACCGACATCGTGCTCAATATCAAGGACATCGCCATCAAGATGCAGGGCGAGGGCCCCAAGCGCATGGTGGTGAAGAAGCAGGGGCCTGGCACGGTGACGGCCGGCGACATTCAGACCGTCGGTGACATCGTCGTGCTCAATCCCGAGCTCGTGCTGTGCACGCTCGACGAGGGCGCCGAGATCCGCATGGAGTTCACGGTCAATACCGGCAAGGGCTATGTCCCGACCGAGCGCAATCGCCCGGAGGATGCCCCGATCGGCTTGATCCCAGTGGACAGCCTGTTCTCGCCGGTGCGGAAGGTCTCCTACAAGGTCGAGAACACCCGCGAGGGCCAGATCCTCGACTACGACAAGCTCACGATGCAGATCGAGACCAACGGTGCGCTGAGCCCCGATGATGCGGTCGCCTATGCGGCGCGCATCCTGCAGGACCAGCTCAACGTGTTCGTGAATTTCGAAGAGCCGCGTAAGGAGGTGGTGACCGAGGCGATTCCCGACCTCGCCTTCAACCCGGCGTTTCTCAAGAAGGTCGACGAGCTCGAGCTTTCGGTGCGCTCGGCCAACTGTCTCAAGAACGACAACATCGTCTATATCGGCGACCTCGTGCAGAAGACTGAGGCGGAGATGCTGCGCACGCCGAATTTCGGCCGCAAGTCGCTCAACGAGATCAAGGAAGTGCTGGCGCAGATGGGCCTGCATCTCGGCATGGAAGTGCCCGGTTGGCCGCCGGAAAACATCGACGAACTGGCCAAGCGGTTCGAGGACCACTATTAACCGGATGACAGAGGACAGAAGACGGAGGACGGATTGGCGTCGTCCCCCTTCTGTCCTCCGTCC
>DASSJW010000017.1:0-3230 GCA_035690995.1 Xanthobacteraceae bacterium | reverse complement strand
GACTACGGCGCATTGCAGCGTCTCGGCAAGCTCGATGAGCCGCCCCATGCCAGCGGGCGTGCGGGCATACCGATCGCAGATGATGACCGGGTTTTCAGCAGCGACCAGGAGCTTTGCGGTTTCCGCTAGCGCCCCGCTATCGCCCTGCGGCGGCACCACTCTGGCGTATTTGGGGATGCGCAGGCTCTCCGGCTCGGAAATCGGATTTTCCTGCAGCTCGGCATCGAGCGAAAGCATGACCGGGCCCATTGGCGGGGTCACCGCGATCTTGCACGCACGTACCGCCGACTCGGCGAAATGCTGCAGCGAGATGGGCTGATCGTCCCATTTGACGTAATCGCGCACGATCGCCGCGGGATCGATCGCGGAGTGCACCCATTCGGCTCCAGGTGCCCGCTTGTTGGCCTCCACGATATTTCCGCCCAGCACGATGACCGGTACGCGGTCGCACCATGCGTTGTACATGGCCATGGTCGCATGCTGCAGCCCGACCACACCGTGGCAGATCATTGCCATCGGCTTTCCCGCGATCTTGGCGTAGCCTTGGGCCAGGTGAACGGCGATGTCCTCGTGCGGACAATTGAGGATTTCCGGCTTGGTGTTACCCGCGTGGTTGATCACGGCTTCGTGCAGGCCGCGGAAACTCGACGCGCAATTCATCGACAAATAATCAATGTCGAGCGTCTTGAAGACGTCCACCATGAAATCGCCGCCGCTCGTCGTTTGATTCACCGGATCCTTCGAGGGCGGTTGCGTTTCCGCGGCCATCTGCTTGGGTCCGGGCGCGGCCGCTTTCAGGTTGGCCTTGGCCGCGGTCGGCAACGCTTGCGCTGCCGCGCCGGGCGTAAGTGCCGCCGCTCCGACGAGCGACGCGCTCTTGAGAAAGTTGCGACGGCCGATGGCAGGCGGATTGTCAGCGCGCTTGGGCATGCGGGACCTCCTCCGACGGCGTCGACGCATCAAGCGCATCGGCGCATATTTGTGATTATTTTTTTAAAGTCTCGCGCCGACCCGAATGGCAGTCAAGGCGGCCTCGAGCATGGCGCCACGATCGCGCAAAGCGTCGATCAGTCGGACTTCGTTGACCGCGGGAAGCGCCCGATGCCGGATATGGTCCGCCCTAGTGCTTGGGACGGATCCTTCGCAAGAACTCCCAAATCGGCACCGCGGTGATCCCGCCCACGGCTCCGCTGAGATAGCTCGGCATCTCAGCGGTGAAAATCCAATGCCACAGGAGGCCGACCAGGTAGCTCGCGAGCAGCATCGCTGCAAGTGTGATCAGCAATCTCTGCCAAAGGGGCATGGTCATCCTCCCTGCAATCTTCGTCAGGACACGCCGGCACCGTGACAGCCTGGATGCGCCGGCAGCCATTGTCCCGGACTCGGGCGGAGGTCAGCGCAGCACAGCCAGCAAGAAGATGCTAGTCCGGCGCATGAGGCGCCGGATCACGCGGTTTCCATGACAGGCTCGCGACCGACGAGCCGCGCGAGCTGGCGCAGCCGTACGAACACGCGCTCGCCCGCGAGCGCCTTGAAGCCGTTCTCGAAACGCAACACCAGCCGACCGCGCTCAACCACCATTGGCGTCTTCGGCAGCACACCGGTCGTCGAGGCCGAGACGAGATAGGCGACGCGCAGCGACGCGCCGAGCACGCGGGCGCGATCGAGCAGACGGGTGGTGGCAAGCTCGCGCAGCCGAGGAGACAGCTCCTCGTCCACCAGTCCCATATGACGGAAGAAAACGGCCAACGAAATAAAGGTACGGCCGGGGTGATCGACGGCGACGAAGGCCGCATTGGCGATGATATTGAGCGATTGTTCGCCGCGGTAGTCGGGATGAGCTCGCCAGCCGATGTCGGCGAGGAGGCAGGCAGCGTGGCGTAAACGGCGTTCGTCCGTGGTCTCATCGAGTCCGGACGACGCCATGAAGCGGTCCGTCCATTGTGTCAGCTCTTCGCCATGGGCGGGCGAACGCGAGCGCAACACATTGAGCTCGCTCGCGGCCGCGATCAGCGGGTCCTTCTCGCGCTCTTTGGCGTCGAGCATCGAATAGAGCAGGCCCTCGCGTACCCCCAACGCCGAAATGACGACCTCCTTCGGCTTGGCGATCCGCACCAGATTTTCGAGCACCAAAGCTGCATAGGCCAAAAGAGGCCGGCGCGCGTCGGTCACCACCTCGATCTGGGACAGCATTTCGGGATCGACCCGGTGTACGAGGCTGGAGAAATCGAATGCCTCCTTGGCCGGCATCACATAGCCATGCATGACATGGAGGGGATAGCCGGTCTGCCACATATGCAGCCGCGCCAGCGCGCGCCAAGTGCCGCCGATGGCGTACAGAGTGCGACCTTTGCCGGCTTCGAGCGGGCGGGCATCCTGCAGCGCAGACCGAACGATCTTTTCTGCCTTCTTGACCGACTTCGACGAGATGTCCTGCAGCGCGAGCCCGCCCAGCGGGAGCGTCAAGCCGGTCTTAACGCGGTGACCATGCACTTCGGTCAGCTCAAGCGAGCCCCCGCCGAGGTCGGCGACGATGCCGTCGGGCCTGTGAAAGCCCGACACGACCCCGAGCGCGGCAAGTTCTGCCTCGCGCTTGCCGGAGAGGATATCGATCTTGGTGCCGCAAATGCTCTCGGCTTCGCCCACAAAAGCCTTGCCGTTCTTGGCATCGCGGCATGCAGCGGTTGCGATCGCCCAGAGTTGAGCCACGTCCATGCGGTCGCACAGGGCGCGAAAGCGCCGCAGCGCCGCCAGCGCCTTCTCAACGGCATCGGGGGCGAGGAGACCAGTCGTCTGCACCTCGCGCCCAAGCCCGGCGAGCACCTTCTCGTTGAAAATAGGAGTCGGGCTGCGGGTCAACCCTTCATAGACCACCAGACGCACAGAGTTCGAGCCGATGTCGATGACCGCCACCGGCGGCCCATAATCGAGACGACCCTGCGCGATATTCATGGCGAGCCGCCGCCGCTTACGAGCGGTCGAGACGGCGTATAAGGCTACGCGGCGATGATTCTTTGAGCGATTTGCCACGACCCGACAGGCTCGGATTGGTCATGAAGTATTTGTGAGCGTTGAAGGGCTCTTCTCCCTCGGCAGCTTTTAAGCGATTCGATGTGCCATCGGGTAGTAATTTCCAGCTTTGTTCATTGTCCTTGAAATTCGCCACCATGATTTGATCGAGTACTTGCTCGTGCACGGTGGGATTTAGGATGGGGCACAAGACCTCGACC
>DASSJW010000016.1:0-9351 GCA_035690995.1 Xanthobacteraceae bacterium | reverse complement strand
GAGTTGCGTTTGAAGATCTGGACTCGGTCGAGTCCGGTGGAGAATTTCTCGAGATTTCGCGCCAGCTGCGAGTAGTCTCCCAGTCCCGACTGGTCGACATTGAACTCCTGGTTCTCGAACAAATCGACGGCGAAGGAGACTTCGTCCTTCGCCTTCAGCAGGTCGAGAAGAACAAGCAGTTTTCCATGATGGACTCCAATCTCTCCCACCGCACCGTGGATCCCCTGCATGGCCTGGTATTCACCCAGCGCTGCAATCACCTTTGCCGAGCGCGCGTCCAGCCAGCCTTCGACTCGTCCGACTCCCTCGTTGAGATAACGCTGCAATCGTCTTCGCCGCATTTGATCTCCCTCGGTTACTCCATGGCCCATGGCCGCCCACCTCCATTGCCTGCGACGATGCGCAAACCGCTGGCTACGCGAGAAATACGAAGTTGGCGCAAAGCACTTCGCCCTTAGGTCCGGTCGCCCGAAAAAAGGCGGCGCCGGGACCTCGGCGCGCAACGCTGACGAGGGCCCCCCGGTCGAGCCAAAACGGCCGATATCCGAAGCCGGCTAGGAAATCCACCACGCGCTGATAGTGCTGCAATTCCGGACTGTCGGCGATTTCGATCATGAGTGCGGGCTGATCCCTCCGAAGCACGTCGCGTCCCCCTTCGAGGACCGATAACTCGTGCCCCTCGACGTCGATCTTCATGAATCCAACAGGCTCGCTGAGCTCTTGATCGAGGGTGCTGGATCTGACCTCGATCTCGCTGACCCCTGCGCCGTGAAAAATCGGCAGCTCTTCGAGCGTGCCCTGGCCCAATCCAAGATAGCTTCCGGCGCGCGGTATCCTGAACTTCACGGTGCCGGCGGCAGAGGACAGCGCGACCGGGTGGACGGTCACGCGATCGGACATGACCCGGCGCAGATACGTGAACAGCTGAGGATGTGGTTCGAATGCATGAACGTGCTTGGCGTAGCGCGCGAGCACGTGC
Organism: Xanthobacteraceae bacterium; assembly: GCA_035690995.1. Classification (GTDB taxonomy): domain Bacteria; phylum Pseudomonadota; class Alphaproteobacteria; order Rhizobiales; family Xanthobacteraceae; genus VAZQ01. The sequence goes on along the minus strand of DASSJW010000016.1, from coordinate 8,372 downwards.
GCGTAAACGCCGCGATGCGCGCCAATATCGGCCGCTGCGCGGCTGCGATCGACCAGAAACATGACGTGCCGCAGTTCGGCTTCTCCCTGGCGCAGCGTCAAATTGTACCGAAGCCTGAGCGCATGAGTCAGGGGCGGGTACTTGGCGTCGATTAAGGGGAATAGAGCGGATTGGAGCCGTCTGCGCAGCATCCGCATAACCCCCGGAGGCTTCGGAACAGAGAGCCCGGGAGCCGTTGACCGGACCAGGGTTGAACCGAACGATCTATCTTGCGTCATGGAAGCCCCGAAGCTTGTTCCGAACAGGCGTCATGCCGGACCTTCTCCAACCGCCGGTCCCTTCCCAGCACGGTGCGGATTTCGTTGGTGTAGCGTGCGACGATCCCGTCTTGCCCGAAGCGTGAGAGGAGATCGTCGCGGTGACGCCACACGGCATCACGCCATTCCGCGGCATTGCGGGAAAAATCATCGATAGCAGCGGCGATTTCATCGACCGCCCCGGCCGCGACACCAACCCCGACGCTGAGACCGTCGAGGTGGCCGTCGATCCCGGTTCCGCGCGTGTAAAGCACCGGGACGCCCGCCAGCAGCGCCTCGAGATAAACCATCCCGAAGGTCTCGTTCACGCTCGGCAGCAGGAGGGCCACGTATTGCGGCAACTCATCGATAATTTCCGCGTGCGGCTGGGCGCCGCGAAATCTGATGCGGCTGGCGCAGCCCGCCGCCACCGCGAGCTGTTGTATTTCGAGGTCAGCTCGCTCGTTGCTCCACCCGAACACATCCAAGGTCAAGTCGGGATGCTTCTTTGTAGCGATCGCCAACGCAGAAATGAGCCAATGCAAGCCTTTCTTGCGATACACATTGAGGTCGAGAATCGAAACAAATCGCTGGCCGGACGGCACCCGGATCGGTTTTCCAGCGCGCCCGCCAGGCACCAGATTCGGCAGCGGCCTGATCTTCTTGCCGACACCTGGTGCGGTTTGCTTCAATTCTGCAACGAACCACATCGACACGGCAAAGATGATGCGCGCGTCGCGCGCCACACGCTTGATCAGCGGTCTGTAGCTTGGCTTGAAGCGGACAATCTTGGTTTCGGCCTCTCCGCGCAACGACGCAACGAAGGGGAGTGCCAATCGGCGCGCCAACAGCCAGGCAACAATGCCCTCGAAACAGAGCTTGTGCGCATGAATGACCTGTGGAGTGATTTGTTCCTTGGCAAGCAAGGATTGAACACGGCGCGCGGCGAGGAGCATTGACGCGAAATGGCCGATGCCGAGCGGCAATCCCCAGTAACTGAAGGCATAAACGCGGGCGACGTCGACCTGCGGGTCCTTGCGAAGATAAGTGCGCCAAGGATTTGGGTGCCGCTTGAGAGATACGACGACATGCTCGAAGCTTGGAGTCGCCGCTATGAGGTTGCGTACCGCCGGCGTCGTGCGATTGCGGAACGAGTCCGGATAATCGGCCGAAAGATGCAGGATCACAGGCCTGCCCAATGCGTTTGAAGTCGCCGATCTGTCCATGGACGGGAACCCGAAGACTTGCACTAGACGCAACTGCGCTCGTTCAAATTCTGTATCCTTCCCACCACTGACGCGCGACCCGGCCCAGAAATATCCAATTGCCGAGGAGATAGCGGCGCCACAACCTGCTGGGCTCCTGCATCAGGCGAAACAGCCATTCGAGCCCCTGCGCTTGCATCCATGCCGGCGCGCGAGTGACACCCTCCGACGCAAAATCGAACAGCGCCCCGACCGCGAAAGCGAGCCGGCAACCCGTGGCCGCCAGATTTCGTGAAATCCAGATTTCCTGCGTTGGATTTCCGAGCGCAACCAGCAAGAGGTCGGCGCCGGACTGTTTGATCTGCGCGGTGACGACCGTGTCCATCGTATCGGGGAAATAGCCATGGTGAACGCCAACGACTCGATGGCGGCTTCCCGGCGGCACGAGAGCGCGGGCCGCGCGTTCGGCAACGCCAGGCTTTGCGCCAAGAAGAAAGATTTTGAAATTGCGACGCGTCGCGGCAAGGTAACCCGGCACAAAGTCCGTGCCGTTGAGATTGTCCGGGAAGCGCCAGCGATAGAGCAGTCGGCTCGCCAGCGCGACACCGATACCGTCATTGAGGACCAGGAGTTTGCCGAATTCCTCGCGCGCCACCTCGTTGGAGCTGGCAGTGTTTAGGGCGTGAGCGTTGGCGAAGCCAACGCCGGTTGGCGCTGGAGCATCGTAGAGCCGATCGATGGTTTCAACGGCTTCACTCCGCCCCAAGACCTGGATGTCAATACCGAGAATCCTCTGGATCGAATGTCCGGCGGCCCGCTCGTAAACCGCATCGAAACGGTTGACCGCGAATTTCCAGTCGAACGGCTTGGCGGCTTCGATCGCCTTCTGGCGGCACTGGTCGTAATTTGTGCTCCAGGCTGTCCAAGCGGCAAGAAACGTCCCAACTGCCTTGTCTGGATGATCGAAATCCACAATAACGCCGACCTCTGCGGCTTCGAATATGTCGCCGAATGACCTTATGTCGCTGAGCAACGGCATCAGTCCCGCCGACAAGCCCTCGATTGCCGCAATTCCGAAAGCCTCATATTCCGATGCGCTGGCGAACACCGAGCTTCGCGACATCGCCTGCCGGAGTTCGTCGTCACTTGGGCGGACCATAAGTTCCACGGCTTGACTCGCGTCGGCTTCTTCCGCGAGGCGGCGTATATCGGTTTCGCACAGATCCGCTTCGGAGCCCGCAATCACCAGTTCCCACGCCGGATCGCGCTGGCGAAGCGCCGCGACGAATGCGATCAGTCGATCAAGCCGCTTGTTTGACGAAAACCGATTGATGGCGATGATTCTCTTGCATGGAACTTCGGCGCTTGCTCCCAAGAACTTCTCCACGGTGACCCCGTTGTTCCACCACACCGCGCCCCGCGGTCTGATCCGTTGGAACAGCTCGTGATCATGTCGGCTGACGTTTATCACCGCGCGATACGCCCTCAGCAGGACGCGAGTAACGGTATGGAAGTAGATCAGCTTCAGATGGGCGGCAAAACGCGTGTGGAAGAACGCGCCATGCGGCGTGACGACGAGCGGTTGCCGGTGCCACGGTGAGGTCAGCGCCAGGAAATCGAAGAAGAAGTCGATCGCATGCACGTGCACGATGTCGGCGCCCTTGATGTGGCGCAGCACCGTGGGTGCCATCGGATAGCGACGGGAACCCCGATATGGGAGCCGCACTACGTCGATGCCTTCGATATTTTCACGTGCGGGCAGAAGGGGGTCTGGCCGTGCAAAGTCGCGATTGAGCGTGATGACCCGCACTTGGTGGCCGGCACTGAGCTGAGCCCTCGCAAGATTGTGAACAACATTTTCCAGTCCACCAACCGCCGGGGTGAACTGCCGGGTCACATGCGCGATCCTCATTGGCTCAGTGGTACATGCGTGACGGTGTTGGGATGCGGCATATGGGTGAAGTTGCGGTGCTTCGTTTCCCCAAGCTTCAGAAATTGTCTTTGTTCCCCGCGCCATCGAAAAACATCCCGTCGTCATATTTCCTAATCTCGGCTTCGCGTTCCTGCATAAAGCGCGCCAGCTCGACGAACAGTGTGATGATACCGAGCCAAGAGCTGTGCCTTCAGCGACGTGGCATGTGAGGCTGTTATCGATCGCTCCTCGCGCAAAAGTGCCGGCGACTCGTCGGCACGCAGGCTCAGCGAGCCGTCACAGCTCGATATGCATTCCTCTAGGCACAGTCCTGATTGATCACGCTGATTGAGGTGCTGGTGTGGACGCCGCAGCCGCTTGGTCCATGACATGGTGCGCTCGCGCCACATCACCAGTGGCGTCGGTCGCGCGGCACAGTGACGCCTTCCCATGACGGCGATATGCAAGGCACGACCAATACCTCTGCAAATCGTTGATGTCTGGCCTGCCCATGCGAGGGGCAAGACGCACATTGGGAACGCCGGCGCTGAGAAGAGCCGTTGAGCACCGAATTGAGGGATGCGCGAGCACCGCCAACCGGCATGCGCGACGACGACAAGAGGTCGGCTCCCGGAGGCGAGAACCGCTCAACAATTGCAAGAACTGCCGTCCGGGCGCCGTCGATGCCGGCGTTGCGTCCCCCTCTACCTATTTAGTTCCCTTCGACCTACATAAAGCCCCGTGATCGTCGAGAAGTTTATGAGGGGACCATGTCCATTCGCCCGGTCAAGCGGATCATCGAATCGAAGCCGACCTTGGAAGGGGCCGGAGTAAAGCTGCGTCGGGCCTTCGGCTTTGGCGAGACCAGCGAGTTCGATCCGTTTCTATTGCTGGACGATTTCCGCAACGATCGCCCCGACGATTACCGGGCAGGTTTTCCCTGGCATCCCCATCGCGGCATCGAAACCATCACCTATGTCTTGCGGGGAACGGTGGACCATGGCGACAGTCTGGGGAATCGCGGAACCCTTGGCGCTGGTGACGTCCAATGGATGACCGCCGGACGCGGAATTCTTCATCAGGAAATGCCGCAAGGCGATCCGGAAGGCCGCATGCACGGTTTCCAGCTCTGGGCAAACCTGCCCTCGTCGCTGAAGATGAGCGCGCCCCGCTATCAGGACATTCCGGCGATCGAAATTCCGGAGGTCATCGACGATGACGGCAGCCGTGTTCGCGTGATCTGCGGTGACTTCTGGGGCAAGCGTGGTCCTGTCGACGGCGTCGCGGCCGACCCGCGCTATCTCGACGTTTGGATCCCGCCGGGTCGGCGCAAGGCCCTTCCGGTCGAGACTGAGCGGCACGCCTTTGCCTACATATTCGAGGGTGATGGGACATTCAGCCAAGCGTCGCAGCCGCTTGGCGTGCTGACCGAAAAAGCAGGTGGGGACGGCGATATCCTCGTGCGTGAGCGTACCGGGAATCGTTCGCTGGTGCTGTTCGACAGCGGCAGCGAAGTCACCGTGCAGGCGGGCGAGACCGGCATCCGCTTTCTTTTGGTCTCCGGCAAGCCGATCGAGGAGCCTGTCGCCTGGTACGGGCCCATCGTGATGAACACGCAAGCCGAACTTCAGCAGGCGGTCGCCGAGTTGCGAAACGGAACGTTCATCAAGCGCTGATCACGCTGCTGCGCGATTTCGCCCGAGCCCTTCGTCGACACAGAATAGCTCAGCCGCCCAACTTCTTTTGGATGCGCTGATCGAAGCGCGCGACGTTGACCACGACGCGCTCGTGAGAGCCGTTCCCGATCGGCTCCTTTTCGTCGTGCGCCTCGACGTGGAATACGAGGGTGCGGCCGTCCACTTTGATCAGTTCTGCCGTCGCGCCTATGCGCATGCCGACCGGAGTGGCGGCGAAGTGGCGGACATCGAGATGAATGCCGAGACTCTGATGACCGGTCGGTAGAAGGTGCTCGACCGCCGCCAGCGCCGCTGCCTCGATGACGTTGATCATGACGGGAGTGGCGAGCACGGGCACTCGTCCGCTACCGATGCGGGGGGCCGTGTGCTCCACGCCGACCAGCAGCCCTGACGAGCCTTTCATTCCGGTCTTCAACTGCGACAGGTCGATCATGGGCAGTCGATCATGGGCAATCGCCGGGGCGCGGTCGGTAAAGGTCGCGGGCGAGAGCGCATTGTCCCAGACGCGGTGTGGAAGTTCAACTGACGCGCGACGTGCTCGCCCGCGCGCCGTGCCCGGAATCCGCTGAGATTTCCTGCGCGCAAGCGTCCGGACCACTGCCTCTGTCCTTGGCTTGGGCCGCAGGCCGGATGAGAGCCAGGCCCGTTTCCGGATCTTCGACCTTGCGCAGATGCGAGGGGCTGCCCACGCGGCAGCGCCGAGCGGAACCGATGTCTCCCTTATGGCGTTCCAACCGTGGGAGGGCTTGTGTCGATTTTGCGAGGGCTCCCGTGAAGATAACCACGAATCTATTGATCATCGGATCGATTTCAGTCCTCCTCGGTGCTTGTGGCGACGCTGCAAAATTGCCGGAGCAGGCCGGGGTTGGTCCCAATCCGACGATACCGCCGCCCAATACGACTCTCATTCCGACCGTGAACATCGCCGCGGCCAAAGGCTGGCCCGATGGCACCCAGCCGACCCCGGCCTCGGATCTCGCGGTCAATCCCTACGCCGCCGGTCTCGATCACCCCCGCTGGCTTTACGTGCTGCCCAATGGCGACGTCCTCGTCGCCGAGACCAATGGTCCGCCACGACCTGACGACGCCAAAGGTGTCAAAGGCTTTTTCTTTCACATGGCGCAGAAGTGGGCGGGGGCCGGCGTTCCGAGCGCGAACCGCATCACGCTCCTGCGCGACGCCGACGGCGATGGCGTTGCGGAAACGCGAACGGTTTTCCTCAAAGACCTCAACTCGCCGTTCGGCATGGCGCTTGTCGGCAACGACCTCTACGTCGCCAATACCGACGCGATCATGCGCTTCCCCTATGCGGAGGGGGAAACTCAGATCAACGCGCCAGGCGTGAAGGTCGCCGACCTGCCTGCAGGTTCCATCAACCATCATTGGACGAAGAACATCATCGCCAGCCGCGACGGCTTGCACCTTTACGCCACCGTGGGATCGAACAGCAATGCAGGCGAGAACGGCTTGGACAAGGAGGATCGCCGGGCCGCCATTCTGGAGGTCGATCCGGCGACCGGGCAGTCCCGGGTGTTTGCCTCGGGCCTGCGTAATCCCAATGGGATGGCCTGGCAGCCCGAAACCGGCGTGCTATGGACGGTGGTGAATGAGCGCGACGAACTCGGCAGCGATCTCGTGCCGGACTATCTGACCTCGGTGAAGGACGGCGGGTTTTACGGCTGGCCATTCAGTTATTACGGGCAGCACGTGGACACCCGGGTCGCTCCACAGCAACCCGAGCTGGTGGCCAAAGCGATCGTTCCCGACTACGCGCTCGGCAGCCACACCGCTTCGCTGGGGTTGACGTTTGCGCAGGGGACATTGCTGCCGGAGCGATACAGGAGCGGGGCCTTCGTCGGGCAACACGGTTCGTGGAATCGCAAGCCGCGCAGCGGATACAAGGTCATCTTTGTCCCATTCGTCGATGGACGCCCGGCCGGACAGCCGTTGGATGTCCTCACTGGTTTCGTCAATTCCGACCACGAGGCGCTCGGCCGCCCGGTCGGCGTCGCCATCGATCGCGCCGGTGCTCTCCTGGTCGCCGACGATGTCGGCAACACCATTTGGCGTGTCGCGCCCGCGCCTGCGAAGGCGGCCATGGGGAAGTGATTTCGCGGGCCGTGCCGGCCGTACAACGCGCGGCATTGCGCGCCTTGGCTCCGCAGGCTGCGGCAGGTGATAACAACGGCAGTCTCGGCGACGGAGTCGTAGCCCACGCCGAGGCGCCCGCGCCGGTCGTCGATGGCCGGAGGAATTTATGGCGTTTCCGTTTTTCACGATCGGCCATTCAACTCGCTCGGCGACCGAATTCATGGACTTGCTGAAGGCGCAGCAAGTCAGGGTCGTCGTTGACGTTCGGACCATTCCGCGATCGCGCTCAAATCCCCAATTCAACCACGACGTCCTTCCGCAGACGCTCGCGCAAGAGCAACTCCGCTATGAGCGGATCGCCGCGCTCGGCGGCCTGCGCGGAAAGCAGCATGAGGTTGCGCCAGGCGTGAACGCGTTCTGGCAAAATCAGAGCTTTCACAACTATGCCGACTACGGCCTGACCGAATCGTTTCATTCCGGCCTCGCGCGGCTGCGTGCGCTCGGCCAGGAGGGACGGTGTGCCATCATGTGCGCGGAGGCGGTCTGGTGGCGATGTCATCGCCGCATCATTGCGGACTATCTGATCGCGGCGGGCGAGACCGTATTCCATATTCTCGGCAAGGATCGCATCGAACCGGCGCGGATGACTGCGGCCGCCCGCCCCGGGCCGGACATGTCACTGACTTATCCGGCCTCGGACGGGGTTGAGGCCACGCCGACAAGCGGCTGATAGCCCCGCCGGAAACGCACGACGCAGACGCCGAGCTCGGTGGCGAATGCACGCAGGCACGCGCCTAGAGGGTGCACGACCTCGTATGCTTCATGTGCTCGAGCTGGGTCGGAATGATAACGCAGTCGTGGTGGCCGCCGTTGCTGGGCCAGATGCCCACCAACTCATCGGTCTCGGCATCGATGAACGCGATGCCGCTCGACTGTCGCTGGAAGCCGCTGAACACGCCGACCACGTATTTGCCGTCATAGGTGATGGCCAGGGTCTGCATGTCCGGCCCGATGCCCTGGATCTCCTTCTTGATCTTCCACGTATTGGTATCGACCACCATCACGCCGCTGCTAGCGGGCGAGGGGTGGAGAATCGAGAGGTAGAGCTTGGAGCTGTCCATGGAGAAGACCATGTGGAATGGGTTCGGATATTTCCCACGCCACAGCGGGT
>DASSJW010000015.1:0-2160 GCA_035690995.1 Xanthobacteraceae bacterium | reverse complement strand
CTGCAGGTGGCGATCGTCGTGTTCCTCACCGGCTCGGCGCTGTGCGGCATCGCGCAGAACATGCTGCAGCTCATCGCCTTCCGCGCGCTGGAAGGGATCGGCGGCGGCGGGCTGATCGTCGTCACCATCGCCGTCATCGGCGACCTGATCCCGCCGCGCGAGCGCGGGCGCTATCAGGGCTTCTTCGGCGCCGTGTTCGGCGTCGCCACCATCGTCGGCCCGCTGATCGGCGGATTCTTCGTCGACCATCTGAGCTGGCGTTGGATCTTCTACATCAACCTGCCGACCGGCATCCTCGCGCTGGTCGTGATCGCCGCCGTGCTGCCGGCGCACTCGGCGCGGCGCCAGCACCAGATCGACTATGCCGGCGCGATCCTGCTCACGCTCGCGCTCAGCACCATCATCCTGTTCACCGGCCTCGGCGGCACGGTGTTTTCCTGGCACTCGCCGCTCGTGCTGGCGCTGGCGGCAACCGGCGTGGTCTCGACCGTCGCTTTCGTCGTGGTCGAGCGGCGGGCGCGCGAGCCGATCCTGCCGATGAGCCTGTTCGGCAACCGCAATTTCGCGGTCTCGAGCAGCGTGGGCTTCATCGTCGGGCTGTCGCTGTTCGGCGCGGTGACGTTCCTGCCGATCTACCTGCAGGTGGTGAAGGGCGTGAGCCCGTCGACCTCCGGCCTGATGCTGATGCCGATGATGCTCGGCATGCTGGTGACCTCGATCATCAGCGGACGCCTGATCAGCCGGTTCGGCCGCTACAAGCTGTTCCCGATCATCGGCACCGCCACCATGACCTTCGGGCTCGGCGCGCTGTCGCTGCTCTCGATCGAGAGCAGCCCCTGGCACACCGCGATCGACGCGCTGTGGCTCGGGCTCGGCATGGGCATGGTGATGCAGGTGCTGATCATCGCGGTGCAGAACAGCGTCGACTACAAGCATCTCGGCGTGGCGACCTCCGGCACCATGCTGTTCCGCTCGCTCGGCGGTGCGCTCGGCGTGGCGATGTTCGGTGCGATCTTCGCCAACGGTCTGCATGCGCAGCTCGCCGGGCCCGGCATGGAATTTCTCTCCACCGTGCTGCCGTCGGCGGTGCGCGGCCTGCCGCCGAGCCTGCACCAGGAATACATCACCGCCGTGATGGCGGCGCTGCGGCCGGTGTTCCTGGCGGCGGCCGCCATCTCCGCGCTCGGCTTCGTGCTCGCCTGGCTGCTGCACGAAAGCCCGCTGCGCGAGGGCGCGGCGCCCGAAGGCATGGGCGAGAGCTTCGCCATGCCGCGCGACGCCACCTCGCTCGAGGAGCTCGAGCGCATCGTCACCGTGCTGGTGGCGCACGAGAACCGCTGGCGCGTCTACGCCGATCTCGCCCGCCGCGCCGGCATCGACCTGCCGCCGCCCGAGCTGTGGATGCTGGCGCGGCTCGGCGAGCGCGAGCCGATGACGCTCGCCTCGCTCAGCGCCGAGCTCAAGATTCCGGAACAGCAACTCAAGCCTCCATTGGATGCGCTGTGCGATCGCGGCATCGCCGAGCAGCGCACCGACGGACCGCTGCGGCTGACGCCCGCCGGCACCGCGCTGCGCGACCGCATCGTGGCGGCGCGGCGCCAGGGTCTTGCCGACATGCTCGCGCGCTGGAAGCCCGAGCAGCATCCCGACGTGCTGGCGCTGATCGAGCGCATGGCGCAGGCGCTCACCGGCGACCTGCCGGCGCCCAAGGCGGCGTAAGCGATACAGTTAATGCGAATGCGATCGAGAGGCGCAACGAAGCGCGGCCTCTCGGCACCAACGTCCCCTCCCCCGCTTGCAGCCGAACTCGGTTTACCCTAGTTCGGCCACTCCATTAACTGGCCGAAGTCGGAAACATCCGACTTCGGCTGGAGGGACAGGGAGGGGGCATGCACGAAGATTCGCGCCTGCGTGCCCCCACCCCCACCCTCCCCCGCAAGCGGGGGAGGGAGTGCACCGAGTCCGCAGCGCGATTGTCGATCTAACGAAAAAGGCGCGCCCCTACTCCGCGGCTTCGACGTGGACCTCATCGTGCCCGGGCATGCGCAGGCCGGCGAGATTGGGCAGGCCGAAATGCAGGAGCTCGGTCTCCTCCTGCGCGGCGAAGGTGACGGTTTCACCCGCGTCCACATAGACCGTGGTGAGCGCCCGCAACGGCTG
>DASSJW010000014.1:0-16473 GCA_035690995.1 Xanthobacteraceae bacterium | reverse complement strand
GGCGTCAGCGGTGACGAAATGTCGCCGGATGTATTCAAGGGCGTGGCGCGCCGCTTCGCGCCAGGGGCCATTCCAGCCGAGCCGGCCGGCCTCGCAATAAGCGAACGCTTGGCGGGCGAGGACACGCGCTCGATGCGGCTGCGCCAATGGTCGGCCATCGAGGTCGATCGCCTCGTGGAAGCCACCGCGGCTGCGGTCGGCGCCGTGCTCCCACCAGCGTGGCAGGGCCACATTGAACAACCAGTGTTTGAGCGCGGCCGTTTCGCCTCCGAGATCGCTCATATCTCCGGCCTAGTGAGGTTCGGCGAGGCGTTAAGCACTGGGCGGCAGGCAACGATCATCGCGGCTGGATTCGTTTCGTGATCAAATGCCCGTCGTGCAGGAGACTTTTGCCGAAGATTTTGGCATTTGTGATTGATCCTGCGTCCCGGGACGGTTCCTTGTGTAACCTGAAGAGGGGTGATCGCCAGGCCATCTGGACACTGCCGGTAACAATCATTGATTGTATTGCGCGCTCCGGCGGTGGGGTTCCACTCTGAGCGCGTGAGGTATTTCGGCCCCGCGAGCGCAGAAGGGTACGACCGTACCTTACACAACCAGACCCGCTCGCCGTCTGAAAATGATGGCTCAGAACGTCCCGCAATGCGCGGTTAGGTGTAACTCTTTGATTCAAAACGTGTCCATACCTCGGCACGGGGGCATCGCCAGCCGCTTTCTGGCATGCTACTGAGGGATTCGCTACGGGAGCCGGCAGGGGGACTTCGTCTATCATGGTGCAACCCGCGAAACGAGACGCGGACGGTCCGCTGCGCGTAGGTGTGGTTGGCGTCGGCGTTATGGGCAGCAACCATGCCCGCGTCTTCGGCGATCTGCCCGGCGTCAAACTCGTCGGGGTCGCTGACCCGGACAGCAAGCAGCGCGATTTCGTCTCCCGGGCCCTCGGTTGTCCCGCCTTCAGCGGCGTTACCCCGTTGCTGGAGGAAGGTGTCGATGCCGTGACGATCGCCGCGCCCACACATCTTCACCAGGAGCTGGCGCTTACTTGCATCGAGCGCGGCGTGCATGTGCTGGTGGAAAAGCCGATCGCGCCATCGGTGGAAGAGGGGCGCGCAATCATTGCGGCTGCCCGACATGCCGGCGTTGCGCTCATGGTGGGCCATGTCGAGCGTTTCAACCCGACCGTCGAGGCGATCAAGGACGCGATCCGCGACGAGGACATTCTTTCGATCGCAATCACGCGAGTAGGCCCATTTCCGCCACGCATGTCGAATGTGGGTGTGGTCATCGACTTGGCGGTGCACGATATCGACCTCATCCGCTGGTTCACCGAATCCGAGATCGCCGAGGTCCAGCCGCAGCTTTCCAAAGCGGTGGCCGAGCGCGAGGATATTGCGCTGCTGCAGTTCCGCACCGCTTCAGGCGTGCTCGCCCATATCAACACCAATTGGCTCACACCGTTCAAAGCGCGCAACGTCACGGTCGCGACGCGTAACAAATACATCATGGGCGATCTGCTGACCCGTCAGGTCACCGAATGCTTCGGCTTCCAGCCCGACGGTAGCTATTCGATGCGCCATCTGTCGGTGGGTCATGCCGAGCCATTGCGCGCGGAGTTGCAGGCATTCGTGGGCGCGATCCGAGCTGGCAAGGAGCCTGCGGTGACCGGTGAGGAAGGGGTGGCGAGCCTCGAAATCGCCATCCAGTGCCTCGAAAGCCGCGCGCTGCCGAGCGTGGCTCGTCGCCGCGGTCCCCGGCGGCTCACCGGTTGAGGCGCTCCTGCTTGCCGACTCGATCGACCCTGTGAGCACGATGAATCAGCGCGCCCGCCTCGATCCCGCGCCCATTCCGTTTATCGACGTTGCCGCGCAACGACGCCGTCTGGGCCGCTCGGTGGACGAGGCGATCGCGCGCGTGCTCGGCCATTGCCAATTCATTCTCGGACCGGAGGTGCGCGCCCTCGAAACCGCCCTGGCCGCCTTCTGCGGTGCGCGACATGCGGTGAGTTGTGCCAGCGGCACCGATGCATTGGTGCTGGTGCTGATGGCGAAGGGGGTCGGGCCCGGCGACGCTGTGATCTGTCCAAGCTTTACCTTCACTGCGACCGCGGAGGTGGCGGTGCTGGTCGGTGCAACGCCGGTCTTTGCCGATGTGGAAGAGGGCAGTTTCAATCTGGATCCGGGAAGTCTGCAGCGGGCGTGCGCGACCGCGCGCCAGCTTGGGCTTCATCCCAAGGTCGTCATCCCGGTCGATCTTTTCGGGCAACCTGCGGACTACGATCGCATTCTGCCGATCGCCGAGGCCGAGGGCCTGTTCGTTCTCGATGATGCTGCCCAAGCCTTCGGTGCGACCTACAAGAACCGCCGCCTCGGTGCTCTCGCGCCGGCAACCGCGACCAGCTTTTTTCCCGCAAAGCCGCTTGGCTGCTATGGCGATGGCGGCGCCGTCCTCACCGAGGATGAGGAACTCGCGCAAGTGATGCGCAGCCTCCGCGTCCATGGGGAGGGCCGTGACAAGTATGATTGCGTACGCATCGGTCTGAATGGGCGTCTCGATACGATCCAGGCGGCCGTGCTGATCGAGAAATTGAAGATCTTTCCGGACGAGATCGTGGCGCGTGAGCGCGTAGCGCGCCGATATTCCGCCGGTCTCGCCGATGTCGCGAGCGTCCCGAGGCTCGCCCCGGGGTCCACATCGGTTTGGGCGCAATACACCATCCGCCTCCCCGCCGGTAAGCGCGATGCGCTTGCGGCAGCGGTCAATCCTCAAGGCATTCCGACCGCGATCTACTATCCGATCCCGCTCCACCGTCAGGAGCCTTACCGGCGTTTTCCGGTGGCCGAAGGCGGGGCGCCGGTGAGCGAGCGGATGGCGGAGGAGGTGATCAGCCTGCCGATGCACGCCTATCTCGACGAGGCGACGCAGGATCGGATCATCGCGGCGGTGCGACGCGCGCTCGGAGCCTGAGCACCGTTTGTGCCCCCGCCGGTTGCCAAGCCCGAACGTGCGGCATCCGGTAAGCTCCATGGCAGAATCACCAGGGTTGTGAAGGACGGATGGTTCGCCGCTTGCCGATAGAGCGCGGCCGATCGCAGAAGAGGGGACGCGGCCAATGATTGGACGCATCTTCACTGTCGGCGGCTTGACGCTGGTATCGCGCATCACGGGCTTTGCGCGTGACATTATGCTCGCGGCCGTGCTCGGAGCTGGACCGATCGCGGATGCGTTTTTCGTCGCGCTGAGGCTGCCAAATCATTTCCGCGCGATTTTCGCCGAGGGTGCGTTCAACGCGGCCTTCGTCCCAGCCTATGCGCGCATCCGCAAGCAGGGTGGCGCCGATCCTGCAAAGCTCTTCGCTGATCGTGTGTTCACCCTGCTGTTTGCAAGCCAAGTCGTCCTGCTGGTCATCGCGCTCATTTTCACGCCGGCGGTGATCGAGTTGCTGGCGCCGGGATTTTCCACGGATCCCGAGCGCTTCGGACTGGCAGTAGAGCTCACGCGCATCACCTTCCCCTATCTTCTGCTGGTCTCGCTGGTCACCCTGTACAGCGGCATTCTGAACGCCCTTTCCCGCTTCGCGGCGGCCGCCGCCGCCCCCATTTTGCTCAATCTGTCGATGATGGCGACGCTCGCGGTCGCGGTGCTCTTCCCGACACCGGGGCACGCGGCTGCCTGGGGGGTGTTCATCGCAGGCATTCTCGAAGTGCTTCTGGTCGGCGGCGACGCATGGCGCAACGATCTGCTGGCGGCGCTGCGGTGGCCGAAATGGGACCAGGACGTCAAACGGTTTTTCAAGGCGCTCGTACCCGCGACCATCGGTTCGGCCGGCGTGCAGATCGCGCTGTTTGCCGATACCATCATTGCCAGCTTTCTCGCCACGGGAGCCTTGTCGGCGCTGTACTATGCTGACCGGCTCAATCAGCTTCCCATTGGCGTCATCGGCATCGCTGTGGGAACGGTGCTGTTGCCAGAGATGGCGGGCCGGATCGCCGCCGGCGATGAGACGGGTGCGCGGCGCGCGCAGGGCCGGGCGATCGAGCTCACGCTTTTGCTCTCGATCCCTTGCGTCGTTGCTTTCCTGTTGATTCCTGATCTCATCATGCGCGCTCTGTTCATGCGCGGTAAATTCACTGGGGCGGACGCGGTGGCCGCCGGACAGACACTCGCGGCTTATGCACTCGGCCTGTTTCCGTTCGTGCTGATCCGCAGCGTGACCGCGACATTTCTCGCTCGCGGCGATACCGCAACCCCCGTCAAGGCATCGTTGACCGCGGTGGCGGTCAACGTTGTCTGCAAGATCTTGCTCATGGGGCCGCTTGCTCAGGTAGGGCTTGCGCTTGCGACCTCGATCGGCGCCTGGCTCAACCTTGTGCTCATCACTTGGTTGGCCGTGCGCCAGCGGCATCTCGCATTCGATGTCGACCTCCGTGCCGCGGTGGGGAAACTTGCGGTGGCGGGGGGCGTCCTCGCCCTCGTGCTCTGGCTGGTGCAGCGGCCGGTGGCCGACATGTTCGCAAGCTGGGCAACATGGCGCGATGAGAGCGCGCTTGCAGTGCTTGCCGCCATCGGAGGGGTCGTTTACTTCGGCATCGTGCTCGCGCTGTTCGGCCGGCAATGGCTCGCCACCTTGCGGGCGAGAAAACGGCGGGCCGCGCCGGTGACGCAGCCCTTGGCGCTCGATTGATCAGTTTCTATGCGTCCGCTCGTCCGGCATCAGCGAGAGCGTCCGCCGGCTGCCACTGTGCAGGATCTCGATCTCGACCCTGCGTCCGATCTTCTCGCCTGCAAGCATGCGAATGAGATCGTCGGCGCCGGTCACGGCGAGTCCGTCAAGCGTCAGGATGATATCGCCGAACACAAGACCGGCCCGTTCGGCCGGGCTTCCCGGCTCGACCGTGGCGATCATCACCGCGCTTTCCTGGGCCAGGCCGGCCGCATGGCGACGGCGGCGGGACAGCGTGAATTGCTGGGCAGCGACGCCGATATAGGCCCGCCGCACGCGGCCATGCCGCACCAACTCACCCAACACGAAGCTGGCCGTATTCGCCGCAACCGCAAAGCAGATGCCCTGCGCGCCCATAATTACCGCGGTGTTGATGCCGACAACCTCGCCGTGGGAGGAAACCAGTGGGCCGCCCGAATTGCCGGGATTGAGCGCGGCGTCGGTCTGGATGACGTCATCGATGAGCCGCCCAGAGCGCGCCCGCAATGACCGCCCCAGCGCCGAGACGACGCCCGTGGTGACCGTCGATTCGAAACCGAGGGGATTGCCGATGGCGATGACCAGCTGACCGCGTTTAAGCAGCTTGGAATTGCCCAGCGCCGCCGCCGGCAACGTCACCGGCGCGTCGACCCGCACCAGCGCGAGATCCGTGTCCGGGTCGTTACCGACGACGCGCGCTACCAAGCTGCGGCCCTCGACGGTAGTGACGTTGACGCGGCCGGCGCCGTCGACCACATGGCTGTTGGTCAGCACGAGCCCATCTGGCGCCACGATGACGCCCGAGCCAGTGCCGCCGTGACGCCGATCGTCGCTGGCCTTCACGTCGAGCCGCACTACGGCCGGGCCGACGCGCTCGACCACGTCGATCACGGCGCGGGAATAGGCATCGAGGAGCGCCTCGTCATCGGGAGGGATATCCGGCGGGGGAACAAGATCGGGATTGGATCGGTCGAGCATGGGCTGTACCTGAGGCGCGCGTCCAGCGGTGGCCGGCATGCCGGCCATCGCGCGCAAGTGGTTGGTGGACTTGGGCTTCGCTGCCAGATATGGGGTTCGCCACGTGGCGGCGGAAGACCGGGGTCGCCGTTCACAAGCGCGCGACCGCCGCCAGCAGGAATGATCCTGCCTATATATAGCCGGCTTTCGCCATGAACTTAGCGCCCAATCGCATGTCCCCACTCCCACGAATCCTCGCTGCCCTCGTCTGGATCGGCCTGGCGCCGTTGCTTCTGGGTTGCGGTGAAGCCCAGAAACAGGCCGCGCCGCCACCGCCCAAGGTGACGGTCGCCAAGCCCATCAAGCGCACCATCGTCGACCAGGACGAATATGTTGGCCGGTTCGTCGCGGTCTATTCGGTCGAGGTGCGTGCGCGCGTATCCGGGTACCTGGACAAGGTACAATTTCAGGATGGGCAGATCGTGAAGCAGGGCGATCTTCTGTTCACCATCGACAAACGTCCGTTCCAGAACACCCTCGATCAGGCGCGCGCGAATCTGGAATTGGCGCGGTCCAATCTGCTTTTCACCCAATCTGATCTGGCACGCGGCCAGCAGTTGCTGCGTGACCGGACGATCAGTGAGCAGATTTTCGAGCAGCGTTCGCAGGCATCCCGCAATGCCCAGGCCGCGGTCGCAGCGAACGAGGCGATGGTGCGCCAGGCCGAGCTTGATCTCGAATTCACCGAGCTCAAGGCCCCCATCACCGGCCGCATCGGCGACCGGCGCGTGACCCCCGGCAATCTCGTGACCGGCGGCACCGGCGGTGCGACCACGCTGCTCGCCGTGATCGTCTCGACCGACCCCATTCGCCTGGAATTCACCTTCGACGAGGCGTCGCTGCTGCGTTACGAGCGGCTGGCGCGGGACGGCAAGACCGACGTCACCGGCCGGGGCAGCGCGCCGATACGACTGAAGCTGATCGACGAGCAGGACTTCACTCACTACGGCCGGATGGACTTCATCGACAACGTCATCGATCGCTCGACCGGGACGATCCGGGGACGCGCGCAATTCGCAAATTCCGACGGGTTGTTCACGCCCGGCATGTTCGCCAGGGTACAGGTGCCGGCATCCGCGCCCTATGAGGCCTTGCTGGTGCCCGACTTGGCCATCGGTACGGAGCAGGTGCGCAAATTCGTCTATGTCGTCGATCAGGATGGCATAGCCAGGCAGCGCTTCGTCATGCTGGGCGACGTCGTTGACGATTTGCGCGTGGTCAAGGAAGGGGTGTCGGCGGACGACCGCGTTGTGATCAATGGCTTGATGCGGGTGCGTCCGGGTCAAAAGGTGACAGCCGAAGACCAGCAGGCGCCTCCGCAGGCGGCGGCTCCCCAAGCCAAGACCAATTGAGCGGGCTGGCAAGCCGATGCGGATTTCGCATTTTTTCATCGACCGTCCGATTTTCGCAGCGGTTGTCTCGATCGTTTTCGTGATCATCGGCGGCGTGTCATTCTCACGGCTGCCGGTTGCCCAGTATCCGGAGATCGCACCGCCTATCATCAACGTGTCAGGCCAGTATCCGGGCGCGAGCGCGGATGTGGTCGCCTCGACCGTCGTGACGCCGATCGAACAACAGATCAACGGCGTCGAGAACATGATCTACATGTCGTCGAACTCGACGGCGGATGGGCGTTTCTCCATCGCGGTCACGTTCGATCTGGGCACCAATCTCGATGTCGCCCAGGTGCAGGTGCAGAATCGCGTCGCGATCGCGCAACCGCGACTGCCTGTCGACGTGCGCAACATCGGCGTAACGGTGACCAAGAGCTCGCCTGACCTGATGATGGTCGTGCACCTCTATTCGCCGGACAAATCGCGCGACAGCCTGTTCATTTCCAACTATGCCACGCTGGCGATTACCGACACCCTGACGCGCGTCGACGGCGTCGGTTCGATCACCGTTTTCGGCAGCCGCGACTATTCGATGCGCGTATGGGTGGATCCCGACCGGCTGCAGACCGTGGGCCTGACCGCAGGCGACGTCGTGCTGGCCTTGCAGGCGCAGAACGTCCAGGTAGCGGGCGGCGTGCTGGACCAGCCGCCGATGCCGAAGCAGGGCGCATTCCAGTTCGCGGTGCGGACCTTGGGGCGCCTCGCCAACCCGGAAGAATTCGCCAATATCGTGGTGAAGGAGTCCGCGGGCGCCGTGGTCAGGCTCAAGGACGTGGCCCGTATCGAGCTTGCCGCTCAGGACTATACGTCGAATTCCTATCTCGACCGCGATCCCGCGGTCGCCTTGGCCATTTTCCAGCGGCCCGGTTCGAATGCGCTGGCGACGGCGAAGAACATCATTGCGACCATGGATGAACTAGCGACCCGCTTTCCGGCCGGCATCCAGCGCGCGATCGTCTACAACCCGACCGAATTCATCCAGGAATCCGTCAACGCGGTGATCGAGACCATCGGTGAGGCGGTCATTCTCGTGGTCCTGGTGGTGATCCTGTTTCTGCAGACCTGGCGCGCGGCGGTCATCCCCATCGTCGCCATTCCCGTGTCGCTCGTGGGCACCTTCTTTTTCATGGCGCTGTTCGGCTTTACCCTCAACAACCTTTCGCTGTTCGGCCTGGTGCTCGCGATTGGCATCGTTGTCGACGATGCAATCGTCGTCGTGGAAAACGTCGAGCGCAATATCGAATCCGGCTTGTCGCCGCGGGACGCCGCCTACAAGAGCATGGACGAGGTTGGCGGAGCGCTGGTCGCGATCGCGCTCGTCCTCTGCGCTGTGTTCGTGCCCTCCGCTTTCATCACCGGTATTTCCGGCCAGTTCTATCGTCAGTTCGCGCTTACTATTGCCAGCGCGACCATCATCTCCCTGATCGTGTCGTTGACGCTGTCACCAGCGATGTGCGCATTGCTGCTCAAGCCGCGTCCGGCCCGCCATGAGGAGAAATGGTGGGAGCGGCCGATTCGGGGCTTTTTCCGCGGCTTCAACTGGGGTTTCGAGCGCCTTGGGGCCGGTTATCACTGGCTGATCGCGCGCGCCGTGCGTTACGTCCTCATTATGCTCGTCCTCTATGTTGGTATCCTGGCCTATGGCCTCAACGAATTCCGCAAGACCCCGATCGGTTTCATTCCACAGGTCGATCGCGGTTATCTGATCGTGGTGCTCCAGCTGCCGGCGGGATCGTCGCTATCGCGCACCGACGAGATTCAGCAGCGGGTCGTTGACGTCTGCCTCAAGACTCCCGGCGTGGCGCATGCCGTGAACATCGTTGGCTTCAATGGCGCGACCTTCACGCAGGCGCCGAATTCGGGCGCGGTGTTCCTGACCCTCGAGCCCTGGGACAAGCGTGGACGCGATCCCAAGGAATCCGCCGCCGGCATCACCGCCGAACTGTTCAAGCGGTTGGCGGGCTTTCAGGAGGCCTTGATCCTGGTGATTCAGCCGCCGCCAGTTGCCGGCATCGGCAATGCCGGCGGGGTTCGGATGATGGTCGAGGACCGCGCTGCCCGCGGCTCGCAAGCCTTGCTGGAAGCGACCACCGCGATGGTGACCAAGGCCTCGCAGACACCGGGGCTGACGCAAGTGTTCACGCTGTTCGAGAACTCGACGCCGCAGATCTACCTCGATATCGACCGTACCAAGGCACAGATGCTCGGGATCAACGTCGCCGACGTATTCGGCGCGCTTCAGGTCTATATCGGTTCGGCCTACGTCAATGACTTCAATCTGCTCGGGCGCACGTTCCGTGTCACCACGCAAGCTGATGCGCCCTACCGTCGCGATCCCGGCGATATCCTGAAGATCCGGGTGCGAAATTCGCGCGGCGAAACTGTCCCGCTTGGCTCCTTCACCACCGTTCGCAACATTGCCGGCCCGTATCGGGTGCCGCGCTACAATCTTTATCCGGCGGCGGAGCTCGACGCCACGGCGGTCGTGGGCTATTCGCAAGGGCAAGTCATCGACGCCTTGCAGAAGATCGCAGCCGAAACCCTGCCGGACGGGTTCGGATACGAATGGACGACGCTGGCCTTTCAGCAGATCAGGGCGGGGAGCACCGCGGTGTTCGCTTTTGCGCTAGCGGTGGTGTTTGTCTTCCTGGTGCTCGCGGCGCAATTCGAAAGCTTGACGCTTCCGCTGGCGGTGATCTTGATTGTACCGATGTGTCTCGTCGCCTCGATCAGTGGCGTGATCCTGCGCGGGCAAGACAACAACATCCTCACGCAAGTCGGGTTCATCGTGCTGATCGGCCTCGCTGCCAAGAACGCGATTCTGATCGTCGAGTTCGCCAAGCAGCTCGAGGACCAGGGGCGCGATCGTTGGGCGGCAGCGGTCGAAGCCGCCCGCCTACGCTTGCGCCCGATCCTGATGACGTCGCTGGCCTTCATCTTCGGCGTCATGCCGTTGGTCTGGGCGATTGGCGCGGGGGCGGAGCTGCGTCAGACCCTCGGCACGGCCGTGTTTGCCGGCATGATCGGAGTGACCGCCTTCGGCCTCGTCTTTACCCCGATCTTCTACGTGGTCTGCCGCTGGCTTGCGGAGAAGACGAGCCGTCGCCACCGGGTGGCGGAAGCGCCGACGGCCCCGGCGGAATAGGCAGCCTTATGCCACCGACCAAATTCGGCTTCGGGAAGGCGGCCAGGCGAAAAGAAGACGATGCGTTCGTTCGCGGCGTCGGCCGGTATGTCGCCGACTATATGCCGGGCGGGCTGCTGCACGCGGTCGTGCTGCGCTCGCCGCATGCGCATGCCCGCTTCCGCATCACCGACCTTGCCAAGGCCAAGGCATTGCCGGGAGTGGCCCTGGTGCTCACCGCGGCGGACACCGCCGAACTGGGTGATCTGCCGTGCCAGGCGGTATTGCCGGCGACCAGGCTGTCGCTCCCGCCCTATCCGGTCCTGGCGGAAGAGGAGGTGCGCCATGTCGGCGACGCCGTGGCCTTCGTAGTGGCCGCCTCGATCGATGAGGCACGGGACGCCGCGGAAGCGATCACGGTCGAGTGGGAGGAACTGCCGCACGTGGTCGGGGCGGTAGCGGCGTTGCAGAAGGACGCGCCTTCGGTATGGCCCGAGGCCATAGCGCGCGGCAATCTCGCATTCGAGACTGAGTTGGGCGACGCCGACGCCAGCGCGCGCGGCTTCGCCAAGGCGACGCGCACCGTGTCGCTCACGCTCGTCAACCAACGGCTCGTCGCCAACTTTCTCGATACCCGTGGGGTCGTTGCCGAATACGATGGAAACCGCATTACGCTGACGCTGAGCAGCCAAGGTAGTCACAGCGTACGCGACGTATGTGCCGACATGTTGAAGATCGAGCACGACAGAATGCGCGTCATCACGCCGGATGTTGGCGGGGGATTCGGCACCAAGCTCTTTCCTTATCGCGAATACGCGCTCGCGGCCTTCGCGGCGCGGCAGCTCAAGCGTCCAGTCAAGTGGGTCGCCGATCGCAGCGAGCATTTTCTGGCCGATGCGCAGGGCCGCGATAACGTCACGACGGCGAAGCTCGCGCTCGACCCGCATGGCCGCTTCCTCGCCCTCGACGTCGACCTCGTCGCCGACATGGGCGCCTATCTCTCCTGCTACGCCCCGTTCATCCCGTTCATTGGCGCGGGCATGTCGCCCGGCGTCTACGACATCCCGGCATGTCACGTGCGCATTCGCGGCGTCTTCACCAACACGGTGCCGGTCGATGCCTATCGCGGCGCCGGTCGTCCCGAAGCGGCTTACGTGATCGAGCGGCTGGTGGACGTCGCGGCGCGTGAGATCGGCGTTGCGCCCGACGCGCTGCGGCAGCGGAATTTCATCAAGGCGATGCCGTACACGACCGCAACCGGCAAGACCTATGATTCCGGCGACTTTGCGCGCCATCTCGAACAGGCGCAGGCGCGCGCCGGCTGGAAAGGATTTGAACGGCGGCTGGCGCAATCGCGCAAGCTCGGACGACTGCGCGGCGTCGGCATCGCGACCTATATCGAAGCCTGCGGCAATAACGGGCCCGACACTGCCCGCGTGCGCCTCGATGATGACGGCGGCGTGACCGTTCTGGTCGGCACGCAATCAACCGGCCAGGGCCACGCCACTGCCTATGCCCAGATCGTCGCCGATCACCTTGGGCTTGGGGCCGACCGCGTGCGTATGATTCAGGGCGATACCGACCTCATCGCCACTGGGACCGGCACCGGCGGGTCGAGTTCGATCCCCTGCGGAGGCGCGTCGGTCGATGGCGCGACGAAAGGGCTTGCCGGCGTGCTCAAGGAGATTGCCGCCGATGCGCTCGAGGCGGCGGCAAGCGATCTCGAAATTGTCGACGGCGCGGTCCGCGTGACCGGCACTGACCGCGTCATTACATTCGCGGAGCTCGCGCGCAGTCCCGCGGCGCGCGGACGCGCGCTTTGGGCCGAGCATGCGTTCACGCCCGTGGAAGCAACCTATCCCAACGGGACCCATCTCGCCGAAGTCGAGATCGATCCGGAAACCGGTGCCACGTGCATCCTGAACTATTGGGTGGTTGACGACTTCGGAGCGACACTCAATCCGCTGCTGCTCGCCGGTCAGGTGCATGGCGGCACGGCGCAAGGAATTGGACAGGCCTTGATGGAGAACACCGTCTATGACCCCGGCTCGGGCCAGCTCGTCAGCGCTTCGCTCATGGACTACGCTCTGCCTCGCGCCGCCGACGTTCCTGCGTTTGCCTTCGAGACCCGTAACGTGCCGTGCCGGACCAATCCGCTGGGGGTGAAAGGTGCCGGGGAGGCGGGCGCCATCGGCTCGACTCCGGCGGTCATGAATGCCGTGATGGACGCGCTTTGGCGGGCCTATCGGATCCGTCACGTTGATATGCCGGCAACACCCGAGCGCCTCTGGGCCGCGATCACCGAGGGCCGGCGGGTTCATACCCTTTGAACCGCCCGGCGCGTTCACGGAATCGTGATTGCCGACCGCCGTTTCAAGCCGCCGTGCGAATTGGAATAAAAAAATCTACACGGTGTTTACGCGATGCCCACCGATCCGCGCCGGGGCTGGCGCGGAACTCATCCATAGAGGAGCAAGAGAATGATCCGCACCGTCCTCGGCGTTGCAGTGCTTGCGCTCGGCACCACCGCTCTGGTGGCCCAAACCGACCCGATCGCGGCCCGCAAGGCCCTGATGAAGGCGAACGGCGATCAGAACCGGATTGCGACCGAAATGCTGGAGGGCAAGCGGCCCTTCAATGTTGACGAAGCCAAGAAGGTCTTCGTGGTCTTCGTTGAGGCGGGCGAGAAAGCGCCGGCCCTGTTTCCGGACAATTCCAAGACCGGGGGCGACACGGCGGCGCTTCCGCCGATCTGGGAAAACAAAGCCGATTTCAATGCCAAACTTGCCAAATTCGCGAGTGATTCCAAAGCCGCCGGCGAGGCAACCAAGGATCTCGAGACCTTCAAGGCTCAAATGACCGAGGTGCGCAAGAATTGCGGCGGCTGCCACCAGACCTATCGCAAGCGGGCCACGTAGAAATTTGATGTTCATCGTGATCGGGGGCGGCCGTCGTCAAGACGGTCCGCCCTTTGGTTTTGATGGTGGGGCGCCTTGGTCCGGTCACGTCCGGCCAACGTCCGCTAGCAGCGGGGAAGGGCGCCGATGCTGCGCAAGCTTCTGATCCTGGCAGTGATCCTCGCGCTGGCCGGTGCGGTGGTCTTCTGGCTCGTCACCATGCCGGCGACCATCTCGGCAAGCGCGCTTCCCGCGCATACGCCCAATCTGGAGAATGGCAAGACCATGTTCTACGCGGGCGGTTGCTCGTCGTGTCACGCCATCCCGAAACAGGAGGACAAGACCAAGCTCGGCGGCGGGCTCGGATTGAAGTCGCCGTTCGGCACTTTTTACGCTCCGAACATATCGCCGGACCGCAATGATGGTATCGGCAGTTGGAGCGAGGCGAATTTCGTCACCGCGATGTTGAAGGGAACCGCGCCCGACGGCAGCCACTACTATCCCGCTTTTCCCTATACCTCATACCAGCGCATGCGGATGGAGGATGTGCGCGACCTGTTCGCCTATCTGAAAACGCTGCCGCCGGTCCAAGGAAAGGTGCGCGGCCACGATCTTCCGATCTATTTGAAGTATCGTCGCCTTGTGGGGGGCTGGAAATTTCTTTTCCTCGACGGTCAGCCATTCAAGCCCGATTCGACCAAGTCGGCGCAGTGGAATCGCGGCGCTTATCTCGTCAACGGCCCCGGTCACTGCGCAGAGTGCCACAGTCCGCGCAATATTCTCGGCGCTGTCGGCGCGAGCCAGCGCTTCGCCGGAGGTCCGGATCAGGAAGGCGGCGACGGTTGGGTGCCCAATATCACGCCGGCCGGCATCGGCGACTACTCGGAGCGGGACATCGAGCGCATCCTGGAAACCGGCGACATGCCGAACGGCGATTCGGTCGGTGGCCCGATGGCCCCGGTGGTCGGCAACACTTCAAAGCTCCCAACTGAGGATCGCGCCGCGATCGCGGCCTATGTCAAGGCGCTGCCGCCGGTCGAAGGACCGAAACATCCGTGACAGCAGCCGGGCATCGCTAGTCGATAGATCACAACTAGCACCAATGCGGCCGCTTGTGCCGCCGGCAACGCTTGGCTTTCCGCGGTTGCGTCAACCGCGGCCGCCGGCGGTCGGCCTCCGCGAGGCGCGAGAACGCTCGGCTGCACGCCGGACGTGCAGGCACGCCGCCGCGCCGACTTTCGTCGACGGCCGCGACATGATCAATTCGCCTTCCCCACCGATCGGGCCGCCGCCCTCCGCCGGCGGAGGCGCAACGCAAGCATGAATGTCGTCAAGGCGATTTCACTCAAGGTGATGTCGGCATTGCTGTTTGCAGTGATGTCGGCGCTTGTGCGGTTCCTCGGTGAGACATATCCGGTCGGACAGATCGTGTTCTTTCGCTCGGCGTTCGCGATCCTTCCGGTATTGGTGATCTATGCCTGGCGCAACGAGCTTGCGGCGGCCGTGCGCACGGTCCGCCCATTGGGGCAGATCGGTCGGGGGTTGATCAGCATCTGCGGCATGTTCTGCAATTTTGCGGCGCTGGCACGTCTGCCTATCGTCGATGCAACGGCCATATCCTTCGTATCGCCGCTGATCACGGTCGCGATGTCGGCGATCTTCCTCAAGGAGCGCGTGCGCATCTATCGCTGGCTGGCGGTGATTGCGGGCTTCGTCGGCATCCTGGTGATGCTGGGGCCGCATTTCGATCTCTCGGCGCATGCGGGCGCGGCCGGAACGACGCTCGGCCTGGCATTCGCGATCGGGGGCGCATTCTGCAACGCGGGTTCGGTGATCCAGACTCGTCGCCTCACGGAGACGGAGACCACTTCCTCGATCGTGTTCTATTTCTCCCTGATCTGTGCGCTCGCCGGCCTCGCGACCTGGCCTTTGGGCTGGCTGATGCCGACGTGGCCCGAATTTGCCGCGCTGGTGACGGTCGGCCTGTGTGGCGGGCTCGCGCATATCCTGCTCACGGAAAGTTATCGGCTCGCGCCAGCGTCCGTCGTGGCGCCGTTCGACTACACCGCGATGGTATGGGCGTTTCTGCTTGGATATTTCTTTTTCAACGAACTGCCGACGATCTTCGTCTTCGCCGGTGCGGGAATTATCGCGGGCGCGGGGCTGTTCGTGATCTGGCGCGAGCGCCAGCTCGGGCTGCAGCGCGTGCGCGCGGCCGAGGGCCCGCCCACCGGGACATAGCAATCGGAGGACGGACGAGAGAGGAAGACCGCAGGCAGTTCCTCCTCCGTTGTCCGACGCGCATCGTTTGCCGCTCAGAACGCCTTGAAGGTGATGATGGTGCGGGTGTCCTGGATGCCCGGAATGGTCTGCACCTTCTCGTTGACGAAGTGGCCGATATCGGTCTTGTCCTCGACATAGAACTTCACCAGGAGGTCGAAGTCGCCAGCGGTCGAATAGATCTCGGAGGCGAGCTCGGCATCTGCAAGCTTGTTTGCCACATCGTAGGATTGGCCGAGTTGGCATTTGATCTGGACGAAAAAGGGGACCATTCGTGCCTCCGTTCGGCCGTCGGCCGGAGCGGCAATCCAGCAAATACGGCTGCGGGAGGCAAGGGCCGCGCGAAAGTCGCGGACTAATGGCAGTCGCCGTCGATGTCCTTGCCGGTGTAATCCCGCATCATCGCTGTGGCGACGATGCTGCCGGCGATCGCAGACCGAAATAGGAGAAACCGAAGACGCCGCCACGATCAGCTACATTCGGCCGCGGCGGCTCCGATCGGAGAATATGCCCGGACAGCGGGCAATGGCCCTCATGACGTGCATCCTCGTCAATGGTCATGCGTCGCTCGAACCCGCCGCTGGTTCCGGCCCGCGCGCTTGAATGCGGGATACCCGCAAGCTAGGTTTGCGCTCGCAATCTCAATGGGGTGTCCGCCGGATGCGCCGTCGGGCTGAGAGGCCTCGAGCCAACCCATCGAACCTGATCCGGATCATGCCGGCGGAGGGAGCTTGAGATGCTTGTGTCCGCAGCCGCTTTCTCGCTTACCTCGACCGTCCGGAATCGTTGTTGCTACGCCGTCCAGCACTCGGAGCAGGGGACTGCGGGCGTGTTCCGCGCGCAGTGCGCGCCCTGTTTCGTCGGTGCTGCGCCGGCGCGGGACGCGGGGATGGCGCCATGACCGTGGACCTTCGCCTCTACGCCCTGATCGATCCCGAACACGCGGGCGGGCGGGATCTCGCGGAGCTTGCCCGACTGGTGGCGCAAGGCGGCGCGACGCTGGTCCAGCTTCGGGATAAGCGCAGCGACACGCGGCCCATGGTCGAGCGCGCCCGTGCCATC
>DASSJW010000013.1:0-3201 GCA_035690995.1 Xanthobacteraceae bacterium | reverse complement strand
GCGTAGGTGATGCGCTCGTAGTATTCGCGCGGGATGCCTTCAGGGATGGTGGCATCGATGCCGACCTTGGCTCCCGTCGGCACCACGCCGTAGCCTTGCGGCAGGCTGGGATCGAGCGGCTTGGCGCGGGCATTGCCGACGATCATGACGTCCTTGTCGCCCTGCACGCGGGTGGCGATCGCCCACTCGACCTCGGTCGGATCGAACACGTCGATATCGTCGTCGACCACGACCACGTGCTTGAGGTCCATGACCGAGAGCGCCGCCAGCAGCGCGTTCTTGCCTTCCCCCGGCTGCTTCTTGATCGAGATCACCGCGTGCCAGAACGCGCAGCCGCCGAGCGTGACGTTGATGTCCTTGACCTGTACCCCGGCGGTCTTGAGCGCCTGGCGGATCGCGGCATAGCGTGTCGGCGCGGCCAGCCAGGTGTTCTCCCACGGCATGTGCAGATTGTAGTAGATCGCGTCCTTGCGCATGGAGATGGCCTTGATGCGCACGAGCGGGTTCCAGTGCAGCCCGCCCATCAGCCGCGTGAACTCGCCGAAGCGTCCTTCCGGCCAGGTCCAGCCGGTGGGCAGGATCTCCGCTTCCAGCACGATCTCCGCGTCGGCGATATAGGGCAGATCGATGGTCTCGCACGGCGCCAGCTCGACCGGCGCGCCGCGCAATCCGCCCGCGATCGCCATTTCATCGACCCCGAGCGGCGCGCGGTAGCCCGAGCCCGTGATCTCGATCGGATGGGTGCCGATGCTGATCGAGATCGGCAAGGGACGGCCCTGTTCGTAGGCGCGCTGGGCAAACATCCGCATGTTGTTGGGCGTGACGATGTCGATGCCGGTGAGGCTCTTTTCCTTCACGATGAAGCGGTAGATGCCGCTGTTGATGCCAAGCTCGGGGTCGCGGGTGATCACGACGCCGGCGGTGATCATCGGGCCGCCGTCGAAGATCGACGACATGGGTATGGGCAGCTTGTAGAGATCGACATCCTCGCCGGTCAGGACGACCTCGCGCGTGGGCGAGCTCTTCACGTGTTTCGGCGGGATCGGATGATCGATCGCCTGCTTGAGCTTGTCCTCGATCTCGCGGTAGGTCTCGCAGCCCAACGCCATCATGGCGCGCTCGCGCGAGCGGATGATGCCGGACACCACCGGCATCTCGTAGCCGATCACCTTGTGGAAATAGAGCGCGGTCTCGGCCTGGTCGACCAATGTCGCGATGTGGCGGATGTCCACGGGCTGATGCAGGTCTACGAGCTCGCCCGTCTGCCGCAGGCGGTCGAGGAACTGACGGAAATTCTCCTGCATCGAGGCGCTCCGGGCGGCGGCAACAGGTTGTTGGCGGAGGTTGTTAGCGGTCCTGGCCTAAGCTACTTAGACCGGCATCGGACCACAATCCAGATGGCGAAGGATGGAACGGTGAACGGCAACAAGACCATGAAAGCCCTCCTTCTGCGCAAGCACGGCGGGCTCGACGAGCTCCAGGTCGTGAATGATTACCCCCTTCCCACCGCGGTCGAAGGGCATGTGGTGATCCGGGTAGGTGCGTCCTCGTTCAACTATCACGACGTGTTCACGGTGCGCGGCATGCCTGGGATCAAGGTGCCGTTGCCGGTGGTGGTCGGCCTCGACATGGCGGGCGAGATCACCGAGGTCGGCGCCGGCGTGAAGGGCTGGGCGATCGGCGACCGCGTGCTGGTCAACCCGCTCAACAAGAAGAAAGGTCTGATGGGCGAGATGCTCGACGGCGGCATGGCGGAATACTGCCTCGTTGCCGCCGACCAGCTGGTCGCCATGCCCGCCGGTGTCAGCTTCGAGGAGGCGGCGGCGCTGCCGGTGGCCTACGGCACGGCGCACCGCATGCTGATCACCCACAACACCGTCAAGAAGGGCGACCGCGTGCTGATTCTCGGCGCCAGCGGCGGCGTCGGCACGGGCTGCGTTATTCTCGCCAAGCACCTCGGCGCCGAGGTGATCGCCTGCACCTCGAGCCCGGAAAAAATGCAGAAGCTCCGGGAGCTGGGGGCCGACGAGGTGATCAACGTCAAAGACGTCGATTTCTCGAAATGGGCGGTGGAGAAATACGGCAAGCCGCAGCGGCGCAGCTATGACGGCGGCGTGGATGTCGTGATCAACTTCACCGGCGGCGACACCTGGCATCCCTCGTTGCGCTGCCTCAAGCGCGGCGGCAAGCTTTTGGTCTGCGGCGCCACCGCCGGCTACGACCCCAAGGAGGACTTGCGCTACATATGGAGCTTCGAGCTCAACATCATCGGCTCGAACAGCTTCTACGACGACGATCTGCAGGCGCTGATGAAACTTATTGCCGAGGGCAAGATGCGGCCGGTGATCGACAAGGTGCTGCCGCTCGAGGAGGCCCGCGAGGGCCTGCGGCTGATCCAGGATCGCGAGGTCATCGGCAAGGTCGTGGTCGCGCCGTGACCCTTTGCCATTGGTTGGCACATCGCTGCCATCGTTCGCATCATCGGCCGGACACCGCAGGGGAGAGTTGTTGATGGCGGAGGAACTTACGCTCGAGCGCGTGCAACAGCTCGTCACCCGCGCGCCCTACCATCAATGGCTCGGTCTGAAGGTCATCGCGCTGCACGAGGACGGCATTGAATTGACCGCGACGTGGCGGGAGGAATGGGTCGTCAACCCGGACCAGCGCTACACCCATGGTGGCGTGCTGGCGACGCTAGTCGATCTCGGGGCCGACTGGGCCATGGTGACCAAGACCGGGCGCGGCGTGCCGACCATCGATCTGCGCATCGATTATCACGCCGTCGCCATGCCCGGAGATCTCACCATCCGCGGCAAGATCGTGCGCATGGGCAGCCAGTTCTCGACCTCGGAGGCGCGCGTGTTCGATGCGGAGGGAAAGCTGCTCGCCAGCGGCCGCGGCACCTATTACACCGCGCCGCCGAAGGGGTAACGGATGCGGGTCCCGGGCGCGGCGCAATACAAGCGCGCCGACCGATCCGTTCACGCCGGCATTGCGGCGCGTGCGGTGATCGGCTGCAGCTGGCACACCGCGCCGCGCTGAACCGTTTCGCACTGCACCGGCTCCGGGACACGAACTGCCCATGCCCCACTTCACCAACCTTGGCGATCTCATCCGCCGCGACCGCGACCTGAGCAAGACCGCGATCATCGATCTCGGCGGCGAGCAGGTCCCGCGCGAATTCAGCTATGCCCGGCTCGA
>DASSJW010000012.1:0-7619 GCA_035690995.1 Xanthobacteraceae bacterium | reverse complement strand
GCCGGAGGTCGCCGTGATGATGCTGAGCGTGGGCATGAGGAACAGCGTGCGCGGGACCAATGCCGCGATCACCGCGCGCCGCGCCTCGAGCGGAAGGCGTCGCAGGATCGGCCCGATGACGAAGCCCATGAAGAGGTCGATACCGGTCCATAAACCCCCGCACATCACATGGACGAAGTTCAGGACCCAATTGCTCCCGAACTCGATCGCTATCACCATCGCCGCAAGAGCGACCACAGACGCCAACACGTACCATGGCCGAATCGGAGAGGTGATCTGCCTGGGAGCACCGAGAATCTGTTCGGTCATGGAGTCCCCGCAACGGTCGGTCGGCGCCTAGAGGCCTATCACGACGCCCCCTCCCCGCGCATCCCCGCTCGGCAGCCGATGGAAGCATTCGATCAGCTACCCAACAGCGTCATGTCGCGCTTCGAATTGATGTGAATCAAGAGACCGGATCGTCTCTTGTGGCCTCTTTCAATGTGTTGCGTCGTGATGCCGACCGTCTGATCTTGTCGCCGGCTACCTCACGGGGGCAGCTGATTCGGTGTTGGAATTGACGTGCCGGCGGGCACGTCGGAGAAGCAATTCGTCATCTTGGAGGCTGCTATGCAGGACGCGGTCGGGATCATCACGCTCGTTCTGGTGACGCTCCTCGCGATTGTATTTCTCATGGTTCTGCGGCGCGCGAGCGCCCCGGCGGTCGCTGGGGCGACGGCCGATCCGGGCCGCTTTCGCGCGCCGTTGTTTTGGCTTCTCGTCGTGGTCGGGATCGGCGTGAGCTACGGCACGCTGGTCGAATGGCCCTACGGACCAGGCCCGGCGACATCCGGCGAACCGATGACGGTGGCGGTGACGGGGAGCATCTGGTCGTGGGAGATCAATCCAACAAAGCTGCCCGTGGGCAAGCCGATTGTTTTCGCGGTGACCTCGAGCGACGTGAACCACGGCTTCGGCATCTACGATCCCGACCTCAAGATGCTGACCCAAGTTCAAGCGATGCCGGGTTACATCAACAAAGTCTACTACACCTTCGCCAAGGCCGGCAGCTACAAGATCGTGTGCCTCGAATATTGTGGGTTAGGCCACCATGTGATGGCGGCCGATTTGACGGTCGGTCCGTGATTGCGCAGCGGCAATGGCTGATGTGAATGTCGACAATGCGGAGTCGTGGTCATGGCTGACGCTGCTGCAATTCCACGCAAGATCTCGCCTTCTGCTGCCGACGCCGTTCGCCTGACGATGGCGCTGGCAGCTCTTGTCTTGCTGCTGATGATGGTGCTCGGGCTTGCGATGCGGCTTGCCCAGAGCAACTGGGTCGACCTCGCGCCCGACCTCTTCTACCAGGTCATGACGGCGCACGGCGTCGGGATGGTCGGGGCCGCCGGCCTCGCCGGCGCTGCCATCATGTGGTTCTTCCTCAACCGTTACGTCGAACTGAGGGTCGGGGTCTACTACCTGTTCCTGGCCTTCTTTCTCGTCGGCGTCATGCTCATTCTCGGCGGGACATTTTTAGGCGGTTTTGCGGGAGCATGGACGTTCCTGTTTCCGCTGCCGGCCATGTCGGGCGGCGTTTGGAATCCGGGCGCCTCCCTCGCCTTCTTCATTGGCTTGCTGTGCGTCGGCGTCGGCTTCCTGGTGCTCTATCTCGATGCCGGCCTCAGCATCGTCTCGCGTTACGGCAGCCTCGCCCGCGCGCTGGGCTGGCCGCAGTTGTTTGCCGGCTCCCAGCAGGAGGCGCCGTCGCCCACGGTGGTGGCGAGCACGGTCGTGCTCATCGTCAACACGCTCAGCATCGTAGCCGGCGCGATTATTCTGGTGATCAGCAGCGTCAACCTCTACGTTCCGGCTTTCGGTATCGATGCTCTGCTGGCCAAGAATTTGATCTATTTCTTCGGCCACGTCTTCATCAACACGACCATCTACATGGCGGTGATCGCGGTCTACGAGATCATTCCGGCCTATACCGGGCGCGCCTGGAAATCAAACAAGGTGTTCCTTGCTGGTTGGACAGCCACGCTGTTGCTGGTCCTGGCCGTCTATCCGCACCATTTGTTTCAGGACATGGTCATGCCGGCGTGGATGCTGGTGATGGGCCAGATACTCTCCTACGTCGCCGGCATTCCGGTGATCGTGGTCACGACCTACGCGCTTCTCGTCTACCTCCATCGCTCGGGCATTCGCTGGGATCTTGCCTCTGCACTGCTTGTGCTCGGAATCTTCGGCTGGGTCGCCGGCATCATCCCCGCGATTATCGACGGCACGATCTCCGTGAACAAGGTGATGCACAACACGCTGTGGGTGCCCGGGCACTTCCACTTCTACCTGTTGCTCGGCATGGTCGCCATCGCCTTTGGCTTTTCGATCTGGCTCGCGCAAGGTGAAAAGCCGGCGCAATCCTTCGTTCCCGTGCAGAAGATGGCCTTCCTTGGCTATCTCATCGGCGGGCTCGGCTTGGTCGCGACATTCCTCTATGCCGGGATGATCAGCGTCCCGCGACGCTGGGCCGTGCATCTGCCCGAATGGGTGGCGCAGGACCAGCTGGGCTCGATCTTTGCCGCCATCGCCGTGCTCGCGACGGCGATGATCGTGCTGAACTATCTCGTGCGTGTCGCCCGTGCCAGGTGAAGAGAGGAGCGCCTGATTTCACCCCGCAGCATCGTTGCGACGTTACTTGCCGTCTTGTTCGGGAGCATGGCGCTATGGATGGAAACCGACGGGCTGCGCGCGCTTACGGCCGAGAGCGCGCGGCGGCTCGAGATTGCCAACGCCCCCGTCATCGTGCCGCCGACCCATCTTGAGCTCGCGACCGGCGAGACCATCAAGTTTGCGGACTTCGCCGGCCGCATCGTCCTCGTTGAATTCATCTATACCCGATGCCCAACCCTTTGTATTGCGCTCGGCACGAGCTTCGCGCGCATGCAAGACGCATTGCGGCGGGCCAGACCGAACGACGTCACGCTATTGTCGATCAGTTTCGATCCCGAGCACGATACGCCCGAAGCATTGCGCGCCTACGGCGAGGCTTACGGCGCCGACACGCGCCTTTGGTCGCTCGCGCGCGTCACCGATAGCGCGGAGCTCAAGCGTCTGCTTGCAGTCTTCGGGATTGTGGTGATCCAGGATGAGTCCGGGGGCTTCACGCATAATGCGGCGATCCACCTCGTCGATCGCAACGGCCGCCTCGCCCGGATTTACGACCAGGACGACATCGAAGCCGCGCTTGAAGGAATCGGGGCGTGGTGAGGCTATTGAATACAGCGGATCGCGCCTATCTCGCGGCGGGCATAATCCTATACGTCGCGCTTATCTCGCCGCCCGTCCTGCGGCTGCTCGAGAGCCGGATGACGACGCATATGACGGTGCTGCTGCCCGGCCTCGCGCTCGCCGGGTACCTGTGCGGCGTGGGTCTTCGCACCCTCGTCGCGCCGGTCAGCCAAAGATGGAATGCGGGCGGGATCCCCGGACTTGTCGCTACTCTGTTCACCGCCGCGTTCTGGATGTTGCCGCGCGCGCTCGATGAATCGCTGCGTCATCCGAGCATGGAGATCGGTAAGCTCATCAGCATTCCGTTGCTGGCCGGCGTTCTGCTGGCAATAAGTTGGCCCGCCCTCGGGCCGGTCTGGCGCGGCGTTCTCAAGGTTCAAATGATCTCCATGCTCGCCGTGTTAGGCTGGCTCTACTCGGTGGCGCCGGTACGGCTGTGCACCAGCTATCTGCAAAGCGACCAGGAACAGCTTGGCCGCGCGCTCTGCGTGCTGGCCGGTGCACTGGCCCTGGCCTGGGCGCTTCCGTGGATGTTCGGCAGCAACAACGCCGCGGTTGGAGCCTCCGGCCAGTAGTCGGAGCTTGCGCCCGCGCCGCGACTTTGCGCTGACCCGTAGCGGACCTGAGAGCGTTTGCTTGATTGTGGAGTGGCCCTATTCGGCGACTTACGGTAAGCGGCCGTCATGCCATCTCCTTATGCGACCAACAAGGCCGACCTGATCGAAATGCTCACATATTGCCGTGCCCGCGCTTGATGGTCTGGCGGATCACCGGCGCCGTGACCTGGTCGGAGATTTGGATGTTCCACATTTCGCTTTCGCCCTGCGCGGCGAAGTCGGCGAACAGCTTCGGGATGACCGACACATCGCGAATCTCGTGGCCGCGCAGGCCGAAGCCGCGCGCGATGTTTTCAAGCGCGGGCCGGCCGAACACAGCCCAGCTATCGTCGATGCCGTCGGCGCGCAGCTTGTGAAACTCCGAGCCGTATCCGCCGTCGTTCATCGCGCAGATCAGGATGCGAAATCCCTGACGCTTGAGCGTCTCGAGCTCCTGGATATGGAACAAGAGCCCGCCGTCGCCTTCGAACAGCACGACTTTGCCATCGCGGCCCTGCCGGCGCGCCGCCGCAACCCCAAGCGCGTAGCACAGGCCGTTGCCAACCGCGCCGAATTCACGGACCGTCGTGTAGCGCTCCGCCGGCCTGCCACGCATCTGGGTGTTGAAATAGGCCTGATGGCCGCCGCCGACGACGATGTCCCAGTCCTTGGGAATGACCGCGTCGATGGCCTTGATCACCTCGCGTGGATCCAGCACTCCTGGCGCGATGTCGAACGGCATCGAGTCCGCCGGCTCGGTCGCGATGCGATGGGCCAGCTCTTTCGTGCGTATGGCCGCCGCCGTCGGTTTGCCAACGCCCAGCTTCTTGTCGAGGCCGGCAAGGATTGCCTCGATGCCGACGAGCGCATCTGATTTGACGTAGATGTCGGCGGCCTTCTGCCCGTCGCGCAAGCCGCGCGGGGCATCGTCCAACTGGATCTTGACGGCGTTTCCCCAGTAGTGCCCGCCACCAACGTAGTAGGACAGGCTCGTGCCGACCGCCAGCACGACGTCCGCGGACTCGTACATCTCCCTGCCCAAGGACGTGAAGTAGCTGCCGGTGGTGCCGAGCCCGAACGGATGGTCGTGGAAGAGACCGCGCGCCGGCAGCGTGTTGGAGAGCAATGCGCCGCAGCGATCGGCGAGCTTGATCACCGCATCCCGTGCGCCGGACCACAACACGCCGCGGCCACCAAGGACGATAGGCCGCTTTGCCGCGGCCAGCCGCTCGACGGCCTCGGCCACGAGCTCGGGATCGGGGTGCATGCGCCCGACTTTGGGCTGGTACATCGCCGAGGTCTCATAGGGCTGGTTGGCCATGTGCTCGACCTTCTGCAGGTCGTAGGGAATGCCCAGCACCGCCGGCCGCCGCTCGTACTTGGCGACATGGAAGGCCTCGCGCACGTAGTCCATCATGCGCGGCACGCTATGCGCGGCGATGTAATGGGCACCGGTCGCCGTCACCAGGGGCGCCTGGTCGATGTGCTGATTGTAGAATTTGGCGTTGATAGGCGACTCGCCGGCGAACACCACCATCGGCAGGCGGGCGCGGACCGCGGCCGGCAGCGCCGTCATCAACTGGGTCACGCCAGGGCCGCACGTGACGGAGGCAACGGCGACCTTGCCGGTGGCTACGTTGTAGGCCGTCGCCGCCGCAACGGTGCTGTGCTCGTGCCTGACGTGGACGGTATGTACGCCGGGCAGTTTGGCAAAGGCGGTGGACCAGTGCATGTTGCCGTCGCCCATCAGGACGAACTGCGTGTCGACTCCCTCCGCAAGGAACGCTTCTGCGAGGGCTTCGTAGAGTTTTGGCATGGGCGCGGTACCTTTAGGTGGATGCCCGCCGATGGCACCTTTGCCGCCGTTGCAATAATTGGGATTCGGCACGTCCCGATGGCGGCTCGAAGGAAACGCTACATTAGGCTGGCGCGCAGGCGGAAGGGGGCATCATCTTTTTTCTTGCCGCACAAGAATCCGCTTCTGGCAGTTTGAGACCTCTGCCGACGACGTGCGCAGGTCCGCTTACGGAGCAATGGCGCTCCTGTCGCGAACATCGCGTGAAGGCCGAGTCTGACCGGAAGCCACGTCCCAGTCCACTCTGATACTTGCTCCCGGACTAACGAGCGCGGCTCGTCCTGCCTCTCGTGGCTGCCGCGCCGGTTCGTGATTTGGACGGGCGCGTAATTGGGAAGACTTCGCGAACATGAGCGGCTAACATCTCGCAGAAAGCCACGGCATAGCGCGGCAACGGACGCCGCCTGTTGCCATCTCCTGAGCTTGGGGTTGGTAATGAAGCGGCGCGACTTCCTCACACTGGTCGGCGGCGCGGCAGCCGCGTGGCCGCTTGCCGCCAACGCCCAGCAGAAGGGACGCCCGCTTATCGGCGTGTTGAATCCCGGCTCGACCGATACGCCGGGGACCGTTGGATTTTACGACGGGCTGCGCGAGCTCGGTTACACTGAGGGTTTGAACCTAGCTATCGAGCGTCGCTACGGGGATTGGAATACAGATCGGTTCCAGCAACTCGCGGCTGATCTGGTTCGGCTCAAGGTTGACGTCATCGTCGTGATTAGCACGTCACCAGCTCGCGCAGCCAAACAAGCAACCAGCATAATCCCTATCGTCGTGGGCGGCATGGCCGATCCTGTCGGTGATGAATTGATCGCCAGCCTCTCCCGGCCAGGCGGGAATATTACGGGGAATACTTTTCTTGGCCCGGAATTGATTGCCAAACGCTTCGGACTCCTCAAGGACGTCATGTCCGGACTTTCGCGCGTCGCCGCCCTTTGGCATCCCGCTGCATATGGGAAACGGACAATCGAAGGTATGTTGAGGGAGACCGAGACTGCGGCGCAGTCCTTAGGATTGCAGCTTCAACTTGTGCCGGCCCTGGGCCCGGGCGACCTCGATGGCGCCTTTATTACAATGACCCGCGGGCACGCCGATGCTGTCATTCTATTGCCTAGCCCAATGTTGTATGGCGAACACAAACACATTGTGGAACTGGCGGCGAAGAGCCGGCTGCCGGCAATGTATGCCGCGAGGGAGTTTGTGGAAGATGGGGGCCTGATGTCCTACGGGGCGAGCTTGCCTGATTTGTTTCGACGCGCCGCCACCTATGTGGACAAAATCCTCAAGGGGGCCAACCCAGCCGACCTACCGGTGGAACAGCCAACGAAGCTAGAGTTCGTTTTCAATCTAAAAACGGCGAAAGAACTGGGCCTGGTAATCCCTCGCGAATTCCTATTGTTGGCCGACGAGGTAATCGAGTAAACGGCGCCATGTCCGCTCATGGCAGATATTGTTGCAAAAGGGCGTTGAAGGCTGGCGACCAACATGATTCCGTTTTCCTGGCGCGATTCGCGACGGGGGCGGACATGATGGGGCGACGCAACCAAAGCCAAGGGCAGCTGTTTTACGAGTTCCGCCTCGATGACGCTGTTCCCGACGATCACCTAGTCCGGAAGATTAGTGCGCTGTTGGATCTGTCGTGGGTCTACGCGGAACTCGCGCCCTATTACTCTGAGGTTGGACGACCTTCGATCGATCCGGTGCTAATGATCCGGATGCTGATCATCGGCTACGTGTTCGCCATCCGATCGGAGCGGCAGATCTGCCGCGAGGTTCAAGTTAATCTGGCCTATCGGTGGTTTTGCGAGCTGGGCCTGGAAGATGCCATACCGGACCACTCGGCGTTCTCCCGCGCCCGCAATGAGCGCTTCCGTGAGAGCGAAGTCTTCCGTCGCGTGTTTGAG
>DASSJW010000011.1:0-2779 GCA_035690995.1 Xanthobacteraceae bacterium | reverse complement strand
GAAGCCGATGCCGGGGTCGAGCACGATGTTCTCGCGCGCGATACCGGCACGCGCAGCGATCTCGAGCGAGCGCAAGAAGAACGCGGCAATATCCGCCATGATATCGATCGACGGGTCAGCGGCCTCCCGATTGTGCATGATGATCACAGGCACGCCGTGCTCGGCCACCACGCGCGCAAGACCGCTGTCGCGCTGCAGGCCCCACACGTCGTTCACGATCGCCGCCCCCGATGCGAGCGCCCAAGCCGCCACCTCGGCCTTCATGGTGTCGATCGACACCGGCACGCCAAGCGCCACCGCCCTGGGCAGCACCGGGGCAAGACGGCGAATTTCCTCCGCGATCGGAACGGGAACGGCGCCGCCATAGGGGCGGGTGGATTCCGCGCCGATGTCCAAGATATCGGCACCCGCGGCAACCATTCGCTGGGCTTGCTCGTCAGCAGACGATGGATCGAAAAAGCGGCCGCCATCCGAGAAGGAGTCCGGCGTGACGTTGAGCACGCCCATGACCGCCGGCCGTCCGAGCGAAAGCAGGCGTGCGAGCGAATTCGCCGCTCGTTTTTTTTCCTCGCGAGCAGAGGCGTCGACTGGCCGGGCGAGCGTCATGGTGCTGGCTTTGCGCCCGTCCCGGGAAGGGTGTCAAGCGCCGCTGATGCCGGTGCCGGATATCCTGGGAACGGACACTTGGCCCTCGCGTGGGAACGCAACCGAGACCCCGCAGGCGAACCGTCAATAGGTGATCTTGCGGGGCAGCTTTTTCGCGTGCTCGACCCACCGGGTCACGAGCTTCTCGGACGGCAGAAAGCGCACCAGCTTTCGTTTCTTGTTGGCCTCGGCCATGGACTTTGCGAGCCTGGCCGGGTTGCGGTATTGCAGCTCGTTCACGGTGTCGACGCCGACCTCGCACAGAAGCCCCGCATACTCCTTGCCCATGCCCTTGATGCGCAGCTTGTCGGCGATATTGGCCCAGCGCAGCAGCCGCTTCTCGTCCAGATCGGTCTGGGCAGCCAACTGCCTGCGTCCTTTCGGGCTCTTCGCGGCCTCCAGCAGCTTCTCGGTGGTTCTGATGCCGGCCGCTTTGAGTGCATCGGCCTCATCCGCATCGATATCTTCGATAGCGGTGATCGGGTAGGACATCAAATTCTCCTCGGTCCTGTCCAGCCGTTGTCGCTATCGAACGTCGAACAATTTGCAGGGGAGCGCGACGGCGTTTCCGCCGCATGCAACGGTCCCTGAATTTTCGCTTGCCGAGGGAAGGGATGCGCGGATGGTGGCTCGCACGTGTTCCGCGCTCAGCCCGCTGACGATCGTTACTGTGGTGAAAGCCATGAGACTACCGCGCGCTCCCAACATGTCCGCCGAATTCGAACGCGGATCTGGCGCTGGCGTCATCGCGCCGGCGCCTGGGGTATGTGGGGTAGCGGCCTGCGCCATTTCGCGCGGCTCGTCCTTCTGTTATCGCAGAAGGAAGCCGGCAGACATCTGCCGGGGCCGTCCGGTCGACGCCAATGTCGGCGACGAGAC
Source organism: Xanthobacteraceae bacterium (assembly GCA_035690995.1). Lineage (GTDB taxonomy): Bacteria > Pseudomonadota > Alphaproteobacteria > Rhizobiales > Xanthobacteraceae > VAZQ01. The sequence continues at coordinate 1,255 of DASSJW010000011.1, read as the reverse complement.
GCCCAAAGAGATCGTTCATATGCCCCTCACCAGCCCCGCACTCTTGGCAGGTTGATCTCATATTAGGCAGGCAAAACTTGAGAACACAAGCGCCGCCGACAAAAGTGACGATGCGTTGTTGCTTTCATGCATCAGCGGCACCGCGCATTCTTCGCTTATTCCAAACTCGCGTGTCCGCGCAAGCGTGGGGATGCGAACGCTGTGATCAGCGGATACAATATGACAAGCTCGGTGATTGGCTCGATCAGTCGCGATACGTGAGTTCGTATGCCAGTCCAGCGGCTCACCGTGCAAGATAATAGCCACCGGTTATCATCGGCGGGAATATGAGATGAGCGACCTCGATCATGACGGCACCATCTTCGTTGGCAGGAGTTCCAAGCCCGAAGTCCTGAGTCTAGCGCTGGCCAATCGCCACGGGCTTGTGACTGGCGCAACCGGGACCGGGAAGACGGTGACCTTGCAGGTTCTGGCCGAAGGCTTGTCGCGCGCGGGCGTCTCGGTCTTCGCCGCGGACGTCAAGGGCGACCTGTCCGGCGTGTCGGAAGCGGGCGAAGCCAAGGAGGCGTTCGTCACGCGCGCCAAGAGCCTTGGATTCGACTACGAGCCCGACCAGTTTCCGGTTGTGTTCTGGGATTTATTCGGGGAGCAGGGGCACCCGATCCGCGCCACCATCTCAGAGGTGGGACCGCTGCTGCTGTCGCGCCTCATGGATCTCAACGATGTTCAGGAGGGGGTGCTCAATATTTGCTTCCGTGTTGCCGACGAGCAGGGGCTGCTGATCCTCGATCTCAAGGATCTGCGGGCGACGCTCGGCTTCATTTCCGACCATGCCGCCGAGCTCACGGTTCAATACGGAAACGTGTCGAAGGCGACGATCGGCACCATACAGCGCCAGCTTCTGGTCCTGGAGAACCAGGGCGGGAGCAAGTTCTTTGGCGAGCCTGCGCTGGCGCTGAAGGATTTCATCCGCACGGATCGGGATGGACGGGGCTTCATCAATATCCTGGCGGCCGACAAGCTGATGGAGAGCCCACGGCTTTATGCCACCTTTCTGTTGTGGCTGCTCTCCGAGCTGTTCGAGGAATTGCCGGAGGTCGGCGATCTGCCCAAACCCAAGCTTTGCTTCTTCTTCGACGAAGCGCATCTGCTGTTCACCGATGCGCCCAAGCCCCTCCTCGACAAGATCGAGCAGGTGGTCCGCTTGATCCGTTCGAAAGGCGTCGGCGTCTATTTCGTGACGCAAAATCCGCTC
>DASSJW010000010.1:0-3406 GCA_035690995.1 Xanthobacteraceae bacterium | reverse complement strand
GAGCGGATTGCCGCCGAAGGTCGAGCCATGGGAGCCGGGCGTGAACACGTCCATGACCTCGCGGGTGGCGACGAAGGCGGACACCGGCAGCACGCCGCCGCCGAGCGCCTTGCCCAGGATCACGCCGTCGGGACGGATGCCCTCGTGCTGGAAGGCGAACCAGGCGCCGGTGCGGCCGAGGCCCGACTGCACCTCGTCGAGGATGAGCAGCACGCGGTGCGCGTCGCAGATCCGGCGCAGCCCGGTGAGATAGCCCGGCGGCGGAACGATGATGCCGGCCTCGCCCTGGATCGGCTCGACCAGCACGGCGGCGGTGTCCGGCGTGATCGCGCGCTCGAGCGCCGCGAGATCGCCGAACGCCACCGCGCGAAAGCCGGGGGTGAACGGGCCGAAGCCGTCGCGGTAGTCGGGCTCGGTGGAGAAGGAGATGACGGTGGTGGTGCGGCCATGGAAATTGCCTGCCGCGACGATGATCTCGGCGCGGTCGCGGGCAATGCCCTTGACGCGATAGCCCCAGCGGCGTGCGGCCTTGACCGCGGTCTCGACCGCCTCGGCGCCGGTGTTCATTGGCAGCGCGGCATCGAGCCCGGTCAGCTCGCACAGTTCCTGGAGGAAGGGGCCGAGGCGGTCGTTGTAATAGGCGCGCGAGGGCACGGCGAGGCGCTTCGCCTGCGCGGTGAGCGCGGCGAGAATGCGCGGATGACCGTGGCCATGGCTTGCCGCGGAATAGGCGCTCATCATGTCGAGGTAGCGCCGGCCGGACGTGTCCCACAGATGCGCGCCCTTCCCGCGCGCGAGCACGACGGGGAGCGGCTCGTAGTTGTGAGCGCTGTACCGGTTCTCCAGATCGATGGCTTTCATGACACGTCTCCGCGCGATTCGCACTGCTGCTCCTTGAATCTAGGCAGCGGCCGCGACCTGTGCGGCGGAAGTCACGGTGCGAGACGGCGGATTCGGCGGTGGCACGCGATCGGCGCGACCGAAACGGCGGTTCGTTAACGCGGCTTCAGATTGCGCCCGATGAGTTTCTCCGGGTAGCCGCCGAAGCGGCGGACCGGGCGCAGCGCCACGTGGCTTACGATGCGCGCCACCCCGAGAGGATCGTCGTCGAGCAGCGCGCTGGTGAGCTCCTCGTACTCCGCGAGATCGGCGCAGACGAAGCGCGCGATGTAATCGACGTTGCCGCTCACCTCCCAGCACTCGACCACCTCCTCGATCGCGGCCAGCCGCTTTTCGAAGCGGCCGCGATTGGCCTGCTTCTCCAGGATGATCTCGGCAAAGACGTTGACCGGCCGCGCCAACCGGCCGAGCTCGACGACGGCCTGGTATCCCGCGATCGCGCCGGAGGCTTCGAGCCGCCGCACCCGCTCGAGCGACGCGCGCGGCGACAATCCCACGGTCTGCGCCAGCTTCTGGATGGTCGAGCGGCCGTCGCGCTGCAAGGCGGCGAGAATCCTGACGTCGATTCGGTCCAATGCCGGTGGGCGCCTGGCGGCCATGAATTCGCTGAGCCCCTAGTCGAGCGCTTCGTCCGCAACCGGCACCGTGTAGTTCAGGGCGAGCCGGCCGCCGTCGGCGTAAATGGTCTCGCCGGTGACATAGCTCGCGTCCGCCGACGCGAGGAAGACGGCGATCGACGCGATCTCGTCGGGCTCGCCGATGCGCCCAAGCGGCGTGCGCGCTAATATCCGGCGCTTCGCCTCCTTGTCGGTCGCGACCGCCTTGAGGATGTCGGTCATGATCGAGCCGGGCCCGATGGCGTTGACCCGAATACCGTGGGGTGCGAGCGCGAGCGCCATCACCTTGGTCAACTGGTCGATGCCGCCCTTCGACACGCAATAGGGCGTGTGGTTGGCGATCGCCACGACCGCATTGATCGAGCTCATGTTGACGATGCTGCCCGGCGGCTTGCCGGCCTTGACCTGCGCCACCATGCGCCGCGCCGCGGCCTGGCCGACGAGAAACGCGCCTTTGAGGTTCACGCGCAGCACGCGGTCGAAATCGGCTTCCGCAAGCTCGAGGAAGTCGGCGCCATGGATGATGCCGGCATTGTTCACCAGGATATCGAGACCGCCGAACGTGCGGCAGGTTTCCGCGACCATGTTCTCGGCCGCCCGCGCATCGCCGACGTCGGTGGCCATGAAGCGGGCATGGCCGAGCGTGCGCGCGGCGGCCTCGCCGGCGGCGGCATCGATGTCGGCAATGGCGACGCGCGCGCCTTCGGCGACGTAGCGCCGGGCAATCGCATAGCCGATGCCGTTTGCCCCGCCGGTGACGATCGCGACCTTGTCCTTGAGCTTCATGCTGCGCTCCGGCTCCTCGCGGAGCGTAGCACAGGGCTGCCCGTCAGCGCCGTCCGAACAGCCGGTCGATGAACCAGCCGTCGAGCCCGCGCTCGATCGGCGCCGGCCTGACCCCCGTTCCGCCGCCTTGCGCGGCGATCGGCGCCGGCGGCAGCGGCGCGCTCGCCGGCGAGAGCGCCGAGGCGAATGAGGATGCGCCCGCCAATCCCGGCAGGGCAGCGACCGCCACGCCCTGGTGCGCGGTCTTCATGAAGCGCGACCAGATCTCCACCGGCGGGCCACCGCCGGTCGCCTTCTTCGTCGGGGAGGCATCGTCATTGCCGAGCCAGACGCCGGTGACGAGATGGCCGGTATAGCCGATGAACCAGGCATCGCGGAAATCCTGGCTGGTGCCGGTCTTGCCGGCGGCCGGCCAGCCCGGAAGCTGCGCCTTCTGCGCGGTGCCGATCTGCAGGGTCTCGCGCATCATCGTGTTCATCATCGCGACATAGCGCGGATCGATGATGCGCCCGAGCTTTTGCGGCGCGCGCGCGAACAAAACCTTGCCGCCGTGGGTGCGCACGCGCTCGATCACATGCGGGGCGACGGCGTCGCCGCCATTCGCGAACGGCGCATAGGCGGAAGTGAGCTCGATGAGCGAGACTTCCGAGGTCCCGAGCGCGAGAGACGCGTTGGCGTCGAGCTTGGAGGCGATGCCGAGGCGATAGGCGGTCTTGGCCACCGCCGCGGGCCCGACTTCGAGCGTGAGCCGCACCGACACCGTGTTGAGCGAGAGCGCGAGCGCCTGCGTCAGGGTCACCGGGCCGTGATAGTCGCGGCTGTAGTTCTCAGGCTTCCAGCCTTTCACGGCAATCGGCTTGTCCTCGCGGATGGTGTCGGGCGTGAGGCCGCGCTCCAGCGCGCTGAGATAGACGAACGGCTTGAACGCCGAGCCCGGCTGACGCTTGGCAACAACGGCGCGGTTGTACTGGCTTTCGGCGTAGTTCTTGCCGCCCACCAATGCGCGCACCGCGCCGTCGGGCGACATCGCGACCATCGCGCCCTGGGCGACGTCGAACTTCTGGCCGCGCAGCGCGAGCTCGTCCACCAGGGACTTCTCGGCC
>DASSJW010000009.1:0-4666 GCA_035690995.1 Xanthobacteraceae bacterium | reverse complement strand
GGGGCGCCGGCTTGAGCAGCCGGCATCGTGATCTGCGGCGGGCCCGGGAGGCGCACGGTGAACACCGAGCCCTTGCCCGCTTCGCTGGTCACGGTGACATCGCCGCCCATCATGCGGGCAAGCTTGCGGGTGATGGCGAGGCCGAGGCCGGTACCGCCGAAGCGGCGGGCGGTCGAGGACTCCGCCTGGGTGAATTCCTCGAACAGCTTCGCCTGCTGCTCTGGCGTCATGCCGATGCCGGTGTCGCGGACTGCGAATTCGACGACGTCGCCGCCGTCGACCCTGCGCGGCGCGACGGTGAGGGCGACCTCGCCGTTCTTGGTGAACTTGCAGGCGTTGCTGAGCAGGTTGAGAAGGATCTGCCGCAGCCGCATCGGATCGACGGTGACCGGGGACAGGTCGGCGGGGCATTCCACCACCAGACGATTGCCGTTCTGCTCCGCGAGCTGGCGTGCGGTGCCGACGACCTCGTCGACGAGCGGCGGGATGCTGACGGACTCCGGGCTGAGCTCGAGCTTGCCGGCTTCGATCTTGGAGAGATCGAGCACTTGGTTGATCAGCCCGAGCAGGTGGGTGCCGGCGCGGTGCACCCGGCGGAGCGGCTCCAGCGCCTTCTCGGTGCCGAAGCGCGGGGCATTCGCGACCATCATGTCCGTCAGTCCGATGATGGCGTTGAGCGGCGTGCGCAGCTCATGGCTCATATTGGCGAGGAATTGCGACTTGTGGCGGCTCGCGATTTCCAGCTGCCGGCCCTTTTCCTCCACCTCCGCGAAGAGATTGGCGTTCTGGATCGCCAGCACCGACTGGGCCGCAAAGGTCTGCAGGAGTTCGATCGTGTGGCGCGGAAATTCGCCCGGCTCCTTGCGGCGGATGACCAGGGTGCCGAGCACGCCGTCGGGATGCATGAGCGGCACGGTCAGCACGGCGAGAAAGCCGGCCTTCATCACCGTCTCGTAGATCTGGCTCGGCGGCTCCTTGCGCAAATCGGGAATCTGCACGGGCGCGCGCGCCCGCACCGCGTCGCCGATCACGAGCGTGTTGAGGCCCGCGGTCTGGCCGCTCATGGCGGCGATGAGCTCGCGGCTCATTCCGTAGGTCGCGCGCAGGTGCAACTCGTCCGTTGCCGGGTCCAGCACCCAGATGGCGCCGCCGTCCGTGCCCGACAGCTCGACTGCCTTGGCGACGATGGTGGAGAGCAGCGTTTCGAGGTCGAGCGTCGAGCTCACGGCGCGGGTGACCTCGCCGAGCGCCGTCAGCTCGGCGACCGACTGGGCAAGCTCGCGCGTACGCACCTCCACCTTCTCTTCCAGGCCCGCATAGGACTCCTCGAGCCGCCCGGCCATCTCGTTGAACTGATTGGCGAGCCCTTCCAGCTCGTCGCCGGTCTTGATCGAGATGCGCTGCGCAAGGTCGCCGCTGCCGATGCGCGCGGCGCCGGCTTGCAGGGCCTGAATGGGGCCGACCATGCGCCGGGCCAGGAACATGCCGGACAGCACGGCGAACGCGAGCGCGGCGAGGAGAATGAACGCGAGGCGCCGCAACGCGGCGTAAAGCGGGGCATAGGCTTCCTCGACCGGGAGCTCGACGAACATCAGCCAGCCGAGTTGCGGCACCGGCGCCGACGCCGTGAGGACCTCGCGCCCTTGGATGTTCCTGGCTTCCTGCACCACCTCCGCGCTCTCGCCGGCGGCGCCGGCGCGCGCCGATTTCACCTGCGCCAGGTTTGACATGTCGGTGTTGCGCAGGACCAGGCTGATGTCCGGATGCGCGATCAGGCGCCCCTGCGCGCCGACGACATAGGCATTGCCGTGCTCGCCGACCTTGATCTGCGAAACCACGTCCCAGATCAGCTTGAGATTGACTTCGGCGACGCTGACGCCCGCGTCACGACGCGTGCCCGCGATGGCCAGCGTCATATAGGGCTCCGATTCCCGGCGGAAGTAGACCGGCCCGTAGTAGACCTTGTGCGCCATGGCTTCGGTGAATTTCGGGTCGTTCGAATAGTCGGCGCCGCTGCCGACCACGTCCATGGCCAGCCGCGAAACGCGCAGGCGCTCCTTGCCGGTGGCATCGAGCTGCGACAGCTCGGTGATGGCCGGGACCTGGCGCAGCAGCCGCAAGGCATCGAACCGGCGCTGCTCGATCGAGCCGGCCGACCACGGCAGCTGCGTCGTCCACCCAAGCTGGCTTTCGATTTCCCTGATGAACTGGCCGATCTTGGCGGCCGCAGCCTCGGCCTGTTCGCGCTGAATGCGCACCAGCGAAGCCTTGTGTTCCTGATAGTAGAACCACACGTCGAAAATGCCGTTGGCCAGCAGCGCAAGCGTGACCACCGCCGCGAACAGCACGACATATTTGCTGAACAGGCGGTTGCGGACTTTGGCGGCCGGCATCGGAGCAGGACGGGTCGCGGCTCCGGCGTCCTGCGCGCCCCTGTGCGGCTCCGACGGCAGATCGTTCATTCGATCACCTCGTCGGCGAGCGCCAGCACTGTCGGTGGCACGGTGAGGCCGAGGGCGTGCGCGCTCTTCAGGTTCACGCACAGCTCGAATTTCGTCGGCTGCTGGACCGGCAATTCCGCGGGGCTCGCGCCTTTGAGGATGCGATCGATGTAGGAGGCCGAGCGGCGGAAGATATCCATCGTGTCAGGGCCATAGGACATCAATCCGCCGTCGGTCACGAATTGTCGGTAGACCGAAATCGCCGGCAGCTTGTGCTCCTGCGAGAGAGCCGCGATCTCCCGGATATGGACGATGGTGAAGGGGTCGGGCCCGACGATGATGCTTCCGCCCGGATTGCGATCCTGGTCGTTGACCGCCGCCCGCAGCTCTTCCATCGTGCCCGCGGTCATGGCCCCCAGCTCGATCGACGCGCGCGTGGCCTCGAGCGTGCGCATGAAGTTGTAGTAGAACGGTGCCGTTTTCGGATTGAAGACGAGCGCAGCTCTGTTGATCGACGGTGCGACCTGCTTGAGCAGTTCCATCCATTTGCCGATCAGCTCCGGATCGATGAATGTGAATCCGGTGATGTTGCCGCCCGGCCGCGAGAGGCTTGCGACGAAGCCGAGGCCGACCGGGTCGTTCACCAGCGCGCAGACGATAGGGATGGTCTTGGTGAGCTTCTGCAGCGCGCTGATGACCGGGGTGCTGTTGGCGAGGATCACGTCGGGCTTCAGCGCCACCAGTTCCTCGGCATATTGCTGGATCCTGCCGACCTCGCCCGCCGCCCAGCGGTACTCGATCGCGACGTTTTGACCCTCGACCCATCCGAGCGCCCGCAGCCCTTCCCGAAAGGCGGCGATGCGCCTTCGGCTGTCCGGATCGTTCTCCGCCACCGTCATCAGCACACCGACACGCGGTGCCGGCTTCGACTGCTGTGCGCGCGCGCCGACGGGCCAGCCGGCGGCTGCGCCGAGGAGCGTCAAGAACTCGCGCCGTCTCATGCACACACCTCGTGTGCCGTCACCGAAACGATCCGCCGCCGCGCACCCTGCGTCATTCGATCACCTCGTCCGCGATGGCGAGCAGCGTCTGCGGCATATCCACGCCAAGCACCTTCGCAGTCTTGAGATTGATGACAAGCTCGAACTTGACCGGCTGCAGGATCGGCAGTTCGGCGGGATTCGCACCGGCCAGGACTCGACCCGCATAGACTCCGGCCTGGCGATAGCCGTCCGCGAAATGCGGCCCATAGCTCATCAGGCCGCCGGCCGTGACGTATTCGCGCTGCGGATAGATCACCGGCAGCGCGTGCCGAGACGCCAGCCGGGGGAAAAGCTCGCGCCGGCTGTTGAAGAAGGGGTCGGAGCTGACCAGGAGCGCGCTGGCGCCCTCTTCATGCAGGCGCGCGAACGCCGCCTCGATCTCGCTGTCGGTGCGGGCGTGGAACACCAGCGGTCGCACGCCCAGGCGGCCGGCCGCCTCCAGGAATTCGTCGGATTGCACGGTCGCGCCGGGATAATCCGGATTGATCACGGCACCGATCGTCGCAGCCGTGGGCACCAGGTCGCGCAACAGTCCGAGCTTCTTGGCGTCGAGCGCCGAGGCGAGCAGGCTCACCCCCGTGATGTTGCCGCCCGGCTTGTTGAGGTTTGCAACGAGGCCTGCCCCGACCGGATCGGCCGCGCTGATGAAGACGATGGGAATGACGCTGGTCGCCGCTTTCGCGGCTTTCGCCGGATCGGTGCCGCCGGCGGCGAAAATCTCCGCCACCTGCCGCTCGACCAGATCCGCGACCAGTGCCGGCAGCCGCTCATAGTGTCCTTCCGCCCACCGGTATTCGATCGTGACGTTGCGGCCCTCGACGTAACCGGCCTCCTTCAAGCCGTCACTAACGGCGCCGGCGACTTGAGCGAAATAGCTCGGCGACGCGCTGTGGATGAATCCGATCACCGGCGCCGTCAACGGCTGCGCGGACGCGCCCAATCCTTGCGCCTGCAACGGCCAGGCAACACCCGCAGCGCCGATGAGCGTCATGAACTCGCGTCGTTGCATACGGGCCCTCATGCGATCCTCTGGCGACGGACGACCGCGACTCCGGTTGATTTTCCGTGCGCGGCGAAGATGCTCATAATGCGGCGGCGTCGAGCCAGCGCAGCGCCAGCATGGTGATGTCGTCGAACGGCGGGGCCGTGCCGACGAAGCCTCGCAGCGCCTCGGTTACGCCG
>DASSJW010000008.1:0-7220 GCA_035690995.1 Xanthobacteraceae bacterium | reverse complement strand
ACGGCCGCATGGAGGCGACCGCCTCCGACCCCGGCGTGCAGCAGCAGTTCGGCATGATCGTCGGTATCGCCGACGCCGGCCAGGTGAACGCGCTCGCGACGCTGAACGTCCGCGGCGAGCGCTCGGTCACCTGCCGCGGCGAATTCGACCGCCACCCCTCCCTCGGCCCGCTTCCACCCGGCGCCCCGCCGGTGTGCGAATACTTTCGCCACTTCCCCGACGCGCTCGAGCGCGCGGCCGAGCTCGACGCCCAGTTCGGCAGTCATCCCGATCTCGAAGCGCTGCCGATGTACGGCGTCGTATTCTCATTCAAGGATTCGTTCGACACCAAGGACATGCGCTCGACGGGTGGCGGAGATGCTGCCTACGACATCGATTTTCCGGCGCGAGACCACTTGCTGGTGGAGCAGCTGCGCAACAAGGGCGCCATCATCTTCGCCAAGGCGGTGAACACCGAATATAACGGGCGAGCGGGTGACCCGGGTGGCCGCCACAAGCCCGACAAGGTGCTACCGTCCACGCTCGGCTATCAGCGCAGCACCTGGGGCGGCAATCCATCCAATCCTTACGATACCAGACGCGCGGCTTCGCTCGGCTCGAGCTCCGGGTCGGCGCTTTCGGTCAGCGTCAACATGGTGATGGCGAGCCTCGGCGAGGAGACCCGGGCCTCCTGTCGCGGGCCCTCCAACCACAATGCGGTGGCGCTGATCCTGCCGCACAAGGCGATGCTGGGCTTCGACGGTGGCGCCATCGGAGCCGACATCTATTGCGACCGCAGCGGCATCCACGCCCGCACGCTCGCCGACTGCGCCAAGATCCTCGATGCGCTCAAGGACCCGGCGGAGGGCTACTACGACCCGCGCGATCCCTACACCACGGTGCCGCGCTCATCGGTCTTGAGCACGCCTTACGCCAGCCATGTGAAGTCGCGGATATCGTCGGGCGCACTGAAGGGCATGCGCATCGGCGTGATCCGCGAGTCCATGGTCTATCCGAAAGGCTCCAAGACCGAGGAGCCGATCGTCAACGCGGCGGCGCATGAGATCAAGACGGTGCTCGCCGGCACGCTCGGCGCGACGCTGGTGGAATCGTCCGATCCGCTATGGCAGCGCGACCCGGACGTCGAGCAGATGATCACGGACTTCCGCCGCGCACTGGCGAGGCTGGTTCCGGTTTTCATGCCGGATCTGCTGTTTCGGCTCGGGCGCGACGGGCAACCGGTCTTCAAGGAGTTCGCCGCCGCGATCGTGCCGACCGAATTCCTGCCGGGCCGGGTGTTCGGTACCGGTGCGATGCTTCCGATCGACTATTTCGTCGCGATGGCCGAGGGCAGAATCGAACCGCCCTCCAATCTCGACCTCGCCACCATCCAGCAGCAGGAGCTGGCGATGGCGTTCCGGTTCCACATTTCGCAATACCTGATGCGCCGCTGCGCGGACTGGAAGGCCAGGGGCTTCACCGAGACGCTGACGGACTGGGCGGCGCTCAACGCGCGCTCGAAATTCTGGGGCGACGATCAGCGCGCGGCCTTCAAGAACTGGGAGGAAGTCGCCGACCCGCGCAACCCGCTCGCCGGCCGCCAGGGTGTCAACGAGAGAATCATGCTGCGCGAGCTGTTACGCCGGGTCGACATGATGGTGATCCTGGAAAACAAGCTGGATGCGCTGGTGCGCCTGCACACGCCGTGGCCTCCCGGTCTGATCGGCCATCCCCATCAGTACGACATCCCCAGCAATCTGGCGCCCGAGTCGCTCAGCGGGCCGAATGCGGGACTTACGGAAGTGCTGATTCCCGCGGGCTATGTGACGACGGTCTACGATCCGGTGTTCTCGCTCTCGCCGGACGGCAAGCGCTATGTATCGGCTCCGTCCCACACGCCGACCATGATTCCGAAGCCTGGCTTGCCGTTCTCGCTGGTGTTCCGTGCCGAGCCCGGTAAGGAGGATGTTCTGCTCGAAATCGCTTCGGCATATGAGGCAGCCTCGAAGCGCCGCATCCCTCCTCCGAATTTCGGCCCGTTACCTCTCTGAGCAACCAACCTGCGATCGATCCAAGCGTTTCTGCCGGTAGGAGCTAAGGTAACTTGGAGTTTGTGGTCCAAGGACCGCGCGCCGCGTCCCGCTGCTGCGGGGAGCGCACCGTTGATGTGGCAAAGATCCATATGGCAAAGAGTGTGCATCGTCATGAACCGGATACGCATTAGGCTTCCCGCAAGCTTGCGCTGCTGCCTCGCGAGCCTGCTTTGCTGCGTCCTCATGTCCGCCGCTGGATCGGCGCAATCCTTTCCCTCGCGCCCGATCCGGCTGATCGTTCCGTTCCCGCCCGCCGGGATCACCGACCTCTCTGCGCGGCTCGTCGCCGAGGGCCTGCGCGTCAAACTCAACCAGCCCGTCATCGTCGAGAACAAGCCCGGCGCCAACGGCCTCCTCGGCCTGCGCGAGATGCTCAAGGCCGAGCCCGACGGCTATACCCTGATGGCCGGCACCGTCGGCAACCTCGTCATCGGCTATGCGATGGAGGCCAATCCGTCGTTCGATGCGCTGCGCGACGTCGTCCCGATTGCCGGCACCGCCGAATACGCCACCGCTATGGTGGTCAACAACAAGCTGCCGGTGAACTCGGTGAAGGAGTTCATCGACTACGCCAAGGCGCGGCCGGGCAAGCTCAGCTTCGGCTCGACCGGCACCGGCGCGCTCGACTACCTCGCGGTCGAGCTGTTCATGCGCGCGACAGGCACGCAGATGGTGCACGTGCCCTATCGCGGCGGGCCCGCCGCGCTCAACGATCTCATGGGCGGCTCGATCGACCTGCTGATCGAGGTCTTCCCCGTGGTCATGGAGCAGATCAAATCCGGCATGATCAAAGGGCTCGCGGTGAGCAGCCCCTACCGGCTGCCGTCGGTGCCCGATCTGCCGACCTTCAAGGAAGCCGGTGTGCCCGGCGTCGAGCTCACCGGATGGCTCGGCATCTACGGCCCGCCACGCATGCCGGAGGATGCGCGCGCGACCCTGGGCAAGGCCATCGTCGACATCGTCAAGCAACCCGACGTGCAGGACAAGTTTCGCGCCATCGGCTTCGAGCCCACCGGGCTCGGCGCCACCGAGTTCACCGCCTTCCATCAGGCCGAGGTGAAGCGCTGGGTTGCGTTCATGACCGAGACCGGGCTGCGGAAGTAGCCGCGGGCGGATCGGGCAGGGGCAGCGGCGTTCTAATCCAGCCGAAATCCCTTGCCGCGCACAAACGTGCCGAAGCTGGTGCGAACCGGCTCGGCGTATTGTCGGGCCTTGTCCTCGGACCAGCCGTAGAATGCCGCGTCACCCCAGCGTTCCGGGCTGCGCTGGCGCCGATACGGACGCTGCGTCTCCCGGCGCCGGTCGTAGGCGTCGATCTCGGAGCCGAGGTCGCGCTCCCGATAACGGTCATGAAGCAGCGTGGTGTCGAGCGAGAGCCGGGGCGTGATCTCTCCGGCCTGTGCCGGCCAGCCGAGGCACAGCCCCGCGACCGGCACGACCCGCTCGGGCAGATGCAGCAGATCGCTCACCGTCGCGGCCTGGTCGCGGATCGCGCTGATCGGACAGCAGCCGAGACCGACCGCCGTTGCGGCGCCGATGAAGGTCGCGAGCACGATCGCCGAGTCCACCACCGCGTTGAAGAACTGGTCCAGATGATCGTTCGGAAACGGCTTGCCGCGGAGCTCGGACATGAGCGGCAATCGCCGGCCGTTTGCGACAAACACCAGAAACGCGGGGGCATCGTTGATCCACGGCATGTCGGGAATGGTGGCAACGATCGCCTTTCGGATGGTCATGTCCTCGACGATGACGATATCGCTCTGTTGCAGATCACTCTTCGACGGCGCCGAGAGCGCGCAGGCGCACAGCAGCCGCAACAGGTCCGGCTCGATCGCACGCGGCAGGAAGCGGCGATGCGAGCGATATGACGCGAATTTCACCAGCTCCGAAAGCCCGGGAAGCTCGGCGTCGACCGCGATCCGTTCGCCGAAGCGCTCGGAGAGCGCGTGCTGGATCGCGCCTGCGAGAGCGTCGTTCGGCATTGGCTGCACCCGCGTTGGCCGGGAGTGGTCAGGTCCGGGAGCGCCGGAGCGCGCAAGCCGCCGGCCGGCGACCTCCGGCGCCGGTTCAGGACCGTTTGCGCCTGCCCGGTTTTGGTTTGCGCTCGTCGACGTTTCGCACCTCCGTATTCATGCGAACGTCCTTGCGTCGGCGTTTTTCCAGCAGCGCGCCGGTCTCGAAATAGTCGCCGCGCGCCGCCCGTTGGGCTGCTTCTTCCATCTCCCGCGGCCATTCGCCAAGCGAATAGCCGAACCACGGTGCTTCCGGCTTGAGCTTCGGCAGCCCGAGCTCTTCCCAGATTACCTTGGCGCGCTCCATGTACTCGCGCTTGGGCAGCGAGATCGGCGGAAAGTTCTCCTTCAGCGTCGCGTCGATCAGCACCGAGGCGTCCTGCCCGCCGTTGCGCTTGCTGCGGGGGCCGTGCCCCTGGTCGCGGTGCGGCAGGATATGGAAGTCGAGGCTTGGATTGGCGCGGTACGACATCGCCCACAGGATCGCGTCGGCGTTGTCCGGGTCGATGTCGTCGTTGACGGCGATCACGTACTTTCCGGCCGCGCGATGCAGCACCGCGGCGCCGTAAAGGGCGCGCCAGATCTCGGTCGTCGGCATGTCGCGCTCGCAGATCAGCGCGATGACCTTGCGGATGTTGGTGAGCGGCTCGTGCATCGACACGCGCTTGATGCCCTTGATGCCGAGCGTGTTCTTCAGGAAATTGAGAAACAGCGGCTCCATGCCGATGCGTTTGATCACGCTCGATTCGGACGGCGTCACCTGCGAAATGATGGAGGTCAGGATCGCATCGCGACGCCGCGTAATGGCCGTCACGTCCATGTAGGCATTGAATTCCTGCAGATTGACGTGGCCGTGTGATTCGCCGAACGGAGCCTCGGGCTCGAGATATTCGGTGTCGATGAAACCTTCGATGACGATTTCGGCTTCGGCCGGGACGAGCAGGTCGACGGTCTTCGCCTTTACGACATTGAGGGCGGTGCCGACCAGCGCGCCGGCGACATGCAGCTCGTCGAGCGTCTCGGGAATCTTCTGCACCGACGCGAAGGTCACGCAGGGCGGCGCCCCCAGCACCACGGCGCAGGGCAGCTTCTTGAATCCCTGCGCGCGCAATCTTTCCCAGTGATTGTAGATGCCGGGCCGCAGCTCCAGCGAGGGGTTCATCCCGAGGCGCCGCCGCGCTTTCACCTGGCCGCGGTAGTTGCCCATGTTCTGGACGCCGGTGTCGGGATCCTTGGTGATGTATTGCGACAGCGTCGCGTAGGGGGCGATGTCCCAGCCGGGCGTCGAGATCGGCAGCGGAATGCCGTCGAGACCGTTGCCGGGCTTGTCGAGCGCCTTGCCGGTGATGACGATCTCGTGGCAGGGCGCGTCATCGACGATCCGCGGCGGGATCGGGTTTTGCGTGGCGCGCACCCAGCGCGCGTCCATTTCCTCGAAGCGGCAGCCGAGCCCGATGCGATAGATTTCGCGGTTCGCGGCCAAGCCACCGACCAGCACCGGAATATCGTATTTGCGGCCCTTGCTGTCGACGACGTTGGTGAACAGGAACGCCTTGCGGTCTTTCTCCTCGATGCCGCCGCGAAACTGCCACCGCACCAACGGGTGCATCTCGGTGTCCTTGTTGATCGGCCGGTCGACGGTGATCAACAGGCCGGCTTTGTCGAGCGCGCGAATGTGATCGTGAAGGTCGGGGTAGGAGGGGCTGACCGACGGCGGCGGCTTCTTTTTCGGTTTGGTGATCGCATCCATGTCAGGTCCGCCCTTGTCGCGATGCCGGATGAGTCGCCGGCTCGGCAGCCGCCGGCCGCGTAACACAGCGCGCCGGGCCCGCGGGGAGCCCGGCGCGAAGCCGGAAATTCAAACTACGCGGCCGACCCACCTGTTTCAATTTAGCATCCCGGCGATGACGGGCGCAAAGCGGTTCGATAGCCCCAGATATGCACACCCGCCTACTGGAAGGTCACGTCAACGTGCCGCTCGGCCGCCGGTGCCCGAGCGCATCCCGTTTCAAGGTCGTCCGTCCAACACGCCGGCTTGACCTAGGTCAATGATCGGCAGGCGCGACGCATGGAAGATGCGGGTGCGCAAGGATAACCGGCCGCCTTTCTTCGCCCGCGCTGCAAGGCAGAGCGAGCGCGATGCGGCACCCGCAGAAAGGACGATCGTCTTGCTGCAAACCTGAAAGGACGATGTGATGACTGCAAACATTGGCCTCGTAGAACGCATCGCGCGGATCGTCGTCGGCGCCGCGCTGATTGCCTTCGCCATCCCGATCGGATTCCCGAGCACCGGTTGGAACTGGGTTGGTTGGATCGGCGTCATTCCTGTTCTGACCGGCCTGTTCGGTGTTTGCCCGGCTTACAGCCTGCTGGGGCTTTCAACCTGTTCCGTGAAGGCGCCGGCTCGCTGACCGCGCCGCCAACGGGAGGCCCGCCTGAGCGCGCACACGCGCGGGCGTTCGCGCATGCCGATCCGACTGCAAAACGCGATGCGGATTGGCGATCCGACGCCGCATCTTGTTGCCTTCTCGCAGGTCGTTCTGTATCAGCGGTGCTGATCATGCGATCGTGCGGCCATTGCTCGTCGCAATCCCGGCGATCGGCGGCTTCTATTGTCGCGTTTGCGCGGGGCCGCTTCCGCCGCGTGATCCTCTGAACTGGAAGCCGGAACGCGCTTGCCACCTCACCAAGCTCGCCCATGCGACTAGAGTTTTTTGCGGGCCTGCGCCCGCTCAGCCGCTCAGGCGCGGTGCGCGACGTCCTTGCGGGGGTGACGCTCGCGTCGATGAACATCCCGCAGGTGCTCGGCTATACGCGGATCGCGGGCACGCCGGTCGTCACCGGGCTCTACACGGTGCTGCTGCCGCTCATCGCGTTCGCGGTCTTCGGCTCGTCCCGCCATCTGGTCGTGGCCGCCGATTCCGCCACGGCGGCGATCTTCTCCAGCTCGCTGTCGACCATGGCGGCGCCCGCCAGCGCGAAATACATGGCGCTGGTCGGCATGGTGGCGCTGCTGACCGCCGGGTTTCTGCTGCTGGCGCGCATCCTCAAGCTCGGATTTCTTGCCGACTTCCTCTCGCGCACGGTGCTGGTCGGGTTTCTCACCGGGGTCGGTGTTCAGGTCGGCATCGCGATG
>DASSJW010000007.1:0-5161 GCA_035690995.1 Xanthobacteraceae bacterium | reverse complement strand
GACGTCGAGCACGCCGCATGGCTTCGAATGGATGCCGAGCTGGGTCCACGTCCATTGTTCGACAAGCTCTTCCAACGTGCCGGCGCCTCCCGGCAGCGCGAGGAACACTTCCGCGAGCTCCGACATCTTCTTCTTGCGCTCGTGCATCGAAGCAACGATGTGGATTTCGCTCAGGCCCTTGTGCAGCAGCTCCTTGTCGACCAGGAGAGCCGGAATCACGCCGACCACCGATCCCCCGAGCTTGAGCGCCTCGTCGGCCATGACGCCCATCAGGCCGTTCTTCGCTCCGCCATAGATGATGCGATGGCCTGCGGCCACGATCGCGCGCGCGGCCGCCCGGGTTTGCTCCTCGTATATTTTTCTCCGCCCGACGGCCGCTCCGCAATAAATGCAGATGGTCAGCGACCTGCGCGCTGCCGCGGGAAGGGCCGTCGATCGATGGCTGCAACGCTCACGAGGGTCTCCGTTGTTTTCGCAGATGACCCCGCCTGAGCATAGCAGGGGCGGCCGTCGGAAAGCGCGGTATCCGGCGCTGCCGCCGGCTAAATCCTGGAAAGGTAAACGGAGCGCCGAAACGCGGCCCTTCGACCGCAGCGCGGCGATCGTCACGCAATGGGCGCGCCTGGGGGCGGCTGGCGTGGCAAACACCCGGCCTTGGCATGAACCCGCAGCAGCCGGCATGCGTCCAATGGACAAGGCGTGCTGGACGGCTCCCAGATCTCCCCCGATCCCCGGCTGTCCGAACTGCGCCGAAACGGCAAACTCAAGCCCCGCCTCGGCAGGGGTTTCTCTTTTTTGGACGGAGGGGGTCAGGTCTTGAATGTGATGACGCGAAGCCAGCCTGCCAATTCTTCCTCGCTCAGCTCCCCGGCCGCGAGCGACGTCCAGATCTCGAGCTTCTCGGCGTCGCCGGCGAACAGCTTGAAGCCATTGAGCTGCAGGAAGGTCCGCGTGGTCACCGAAGACGTGCGCGAATTCCCGTCCATGAAGGCCCGGCCTTGCGAAATCCCGAACGCATAGGCGGCCGCCAACGCAACGATATCGGTCGAGCGGTCGCCCTGCGCGGCAAGCTGCCGCGGACGCGCCAATATGGAGTCAAGAACGGCGGGGTCGCGCAATCCGGCAATGCCGCCGTGCTCGGCGATCTGGGCGTCGTGGATTGCGAGCACGAGGTCCCGCGTGATCCATTCCGTCACTGGCGGGCCAGCTCGCGGAGAAAATTGCGATCCTCCGCCATGATATCGCGAGCGATCGCCATCCGTCGCTCGAGCTCCGGATCATAGGGAGTGACGCGGCATCCGTCGGGTGCTTCGGTCAGATAAAGGGTGTCGCCGGGCGTGAGGTGCAGGGCCGCCAAGGTGTCCTGCGGCAGGAGAACCGCAACGGAATCTCCGACCTGTTCGACCTTCAGTGCAACCATGGTGGCCTCCATGTGCAAATAAAGCACCGGCCCAACACCCCGGCAAGGCCTGGCCCTCGGGCCGCGCAAACTGAGCGTCCGCAAGCCCGCGGCGCCGTTCCGAGCGGGCGGCGAGCGGTGCGCGCCGGCGAAGCGTTGACCTTTGGCGGCGAGCACAGTTCAATTGCCATCCTGATCGCATCGTGAGGTTGTCCATCGCAGGCTGCTTGGGCAATTCAAGGGAGCAACGCGTGGATGCTGTTTCGATGCTGCTGTGGGCTGTGGCGATCGTCGCCGCGGCCTTCGTGGCCTATAATTTGTTTCACTACGTCCTCTTTCTTCTTGCGACGCACCCGAAGGACGCCAGCGGCATCGGCCATGTGCTGAATGAGTTCGAACAGCGGCAGCTTGTGGAGTGGGTGCCCAAGGCCGACGATTTTCTCAAGCACGACGACGAGAATCGCACCTACGACGACGTGTTCGGCCCCTATCGCGGCGAGCAGGACAATTACAGCACCTGCGTCTTTCCGCGCGCGATCTTCGCGCATCCCTACGAGGCGGACTGTGCCTTGCTCGCGCCCGCGGACGGGATGCGCCTGCTGGAGCTGGGCTGCGGGTCGGGTGCCGCCGCCGACTATCTCGCCAGCCAGCGCAAGGTCGAAATCACCTGCGTCACCAATTCCGCCGTGCAGGCGGACATCTGCCGGCGAAAATTCGAGAAGTACGGCGGTCGCGTCAGCGTGATGCTGACCGACTTCGATCGCCTCGACCTTCCGGACAACAGCTTCGACGCCATCTACGCGTTCGAATCGATCGGCTACACCAAGGACCTGGATGCCTGGCTGGCGCGGTGCTGGCGCATGCTCAAGCCCGGCGGGCGCCTGCTCATCCGCTCGCCGGGATCGCTGGATCACTGTCGCCGGGAGCAGGACTTCCGCAACGTCACTGCCTTCTTCGACAATTGGCGCTACAATTTTCTCGGCGCCAACCTGCTGGTTTTCAAGCTGCGCCGGCTCGGCTTCAAGCCGATCCGCTATCGCCATCTGCCATTCTGGGCCTGGGGCCTGACGCGCAACTTCATCCAGCACCTGCTGTTGTGGAAGTTCAGGCTGAAGATGCGAACCATGGTGGACATGGAAAAGATCATCTGGCGCACATCCAAGGTGTTCGTCTTCGGCAACGGCTACAATATCGTGCTCGCCACCAAGCCATAGCCCCGCTGCTGCCGCTCCGAGCCCGGGAATGAAGGGGCCGAGCGACCAGCGCAACTTCGTCGGGACGTGTTCTAGCTGTGGGCCGCGAGCGCGCGCTGGTACGCCGGCCGCGCCGCCAGCCGCTGCCGGTAGGCGACGAGCTTGTCCGGCAACGTCTTGCCGAGCGCACCGTTCCAGATCCCGAGCGCGCAGCTCACCGAGATGTCGGCGAGGGTGACGTCGGCGCCGGCAAAAAACGGACCGCCGCCCAGCATGTCCGCCGCATAGGCAATGGACCGTTCGATGCGCGATTCCTGCGTGCGCACCGACCAGTTGCGCTTCTCCGCCTGCGGCGCAGCAAAATGCGCGGCCAGGAGCGAATTCATCTCCGCGCTGATGGCGGCTTCGCCGAACACGGTCATCTGCAGCACGCGCCCGAGCATCGGGTCGTCCTTGCCGGGGAGCAGCGGCGTCGGCCCGTATTTCTGCGCCAGGTAGAGCATGATCGCGATCGATTCGTTGAGCGCCGCGCCGCCGTCATCCTCGAGGAACGGCACCGAGCCCAGCGGATTGAGCGCGAGATAGGCCGCGCTCGGCGGGAACGACACCGTCTCGACCCGATAGGGCAGGCCCATCTCCTCGCACTGCCACACCACGCGCAGGCCACGGGCGCCGCGCGCGAAATCGTGAATCCGGATCATCCACACCTGCCTTGCGCTCGTCGCTCCCGCGCGGTGGCGGGGCGTCACGTGTGGGATTTTTGCAACGCCGCGGGTTTCTTTTCGCGCAGACACATTGGCCGCTGATTTTTGTGCTCCGATGTCGCGCGGTTACAACACAGCTATAAGATCTTTGGGGGCGTGCAAACATGCGCATCGAAACGGTGCTCCTGATCGTCATTCTGACGTTCGGGCTGGGCTTCGTGCTGAACCGATGGGATCTGGGGAGAAGCCGTTTCCGCCGCGGCAGCCTGTATGGCGGTGCCTGGGGACGGCGCCGCGTATGAGCAGGCTTCGGGGCATGACGAGGGCGCCGCGCCGACCAATACCAGGATAGGGGCGATGGGCGCGACGCGGTCGGTGCGTCGAGCGACGCGTGCGCGGGCTGTTCTTCAGGGCACGAGCGGTCGCGAGCCCGCCATCAATACCGGCGCTGCGACGATGGATCCCGGGCTCGCGTCTTGTTGGCGCGCCCTGGAATGACCGTGGAGGACTCTACCTCGGCAGAGTCAGCCTATTCGGGCGAGGCTTCGCTTTGGCGCAGGATGGTGCGAAACTCGCTCTCGAGCGCCGCGAGCGCTGCCATCAGCGCAGCGGATTTGAGCTGTCCGGAGCCGCCAACGCCATCGGAGAGGTCATAGGCTGGATCGTCCGGAAAATGCGCCAGGTATGCTTTTCCATCCAGCATGTGCGTGCTCCGTCGCGGGCGTTGGCCGTGCCCCTTTCATCGCTCGGCCGTGGTTAAGGTCGGGTTAAGGGTGTGGCTCGCCGCGCGCGGGGCCGACATGTGTTGCCGTGGCGCCACGCTGCTTGCGCGGCCGTCCGTGAAACGCCGAACGGCCGCTCATTTCAGACAGCATTTCTTGAATTTCTTGCCGCTGCCGCAGGGGCAGGGATCGTTGCGGCCGACGTGCCGCAATGGATTGACCACGGGCTCGCCGAACAGCGCGGCGTCATCCCAATCATCGTCCGCGTCGACCTCTTCGCGCGCGCGGGCTTCCGGGCTGAAACAGTACCATGTCGATAGCTCCTCGATCGTGTCGCCGAACAGGCTGTACTCTTCGCCGGGGCCGTGCGGCTCCGGAGCGGACCCTTCCATTCCGCGTCGCAGATCGTGCTCGAAGT
This sequence comes from Xanthobacteraceae bacterium, assembly GCA_035690995.1. GTDB lineage: Bacteria > Pseudomonadota > Alphaproteobacteria > Rhizobiales > Xanthobacteraceae > VAZQ01. The sequence continues at coordinate 725 of DASSJW010000007.1, read as the reverse complement.
CCTGGAAGCTCAGCCACTCCCGACTGACGGAGCCGCGCTGAAAGGCTTGCTCCACGAGCGGCTTCAACTCGACCAAGCCCAACATAGCGATGGCGCTTTGCCACCCATGCCAGACGAAGCAGTCGCTCTTGGGCGCGATGTCGGAATAGCACGTCCGCAGGAAGCGTTCGGCCTCGGCGTGGGGCAATTCGCCACGCAACGTGACCATCGCGACCGCTTCGCACAGGCGCGCTCGGACGTACTCGTCGGCGGCGGGCTCAAGGACCACGTCGTAGAGCGGCTGGGGATCGCCGTCGAAAACGGCGGCCATCACCCGATGGGTCGTCTCGGTGGTCGCGCCGCCGAACATGGCATCGGTTTCCTCGGCCGGCCGGCGCAGAAGTCTTGCCAGCGGTCGATAGGCCGACTTCTCGCGCCACTGGCCGAGCAGGTGAAAAATGACGAACAGAGCCTGCGCGCGCGAGGGCTCCATCTCCCCCGCCAGGTATTGCTCGATCGCCTGCAGGAACATCGGCACGGCGGCGGCTGGATCCGCGTCCGCGGCGCGGATCGCATCGATCGGCAACCGTCCGACGACGGCCAGATCATCGAGCATCTGCGATCCTTCGCCACTTTCCTCGGTTGCGTCTTCGTCGGCGGATCGCAGCCATTGTTCCGCTGTCAGCCGCTCGACCGCGGCCAGATAGGACATATTTGCATCGGCGTTCGGGAGGGTATCCCGGGAT
>DASSJW010000006.1:0-7227 GCA_035690995.1 Xanthobacteraceae bacterium | reverse complement strand
GCTGAGCCGCGACGGGCGCATGGTCGCGGCGATCGATTCGATCGGCCGCGGCGAGATGGCCTACGAGGGGACGCCGTTCCGGCTCGATCTCGAATAGCCCGGCCGCGCCTGCCGCGGTTCCCGACCTTCATAACAATGTTGCTGGGAACAAATTCCTCGCAATGCCCGCCAATGCGCGCGCGCCGAAGTCGCGGTCGCGGCAAAAAAATCTCGCATCCCGTTTCTTATAGAAGATTCGGGTAACACTTGTCAAGTGGGCAGGGCCGCAATTCGCACTTCTTCGTGCACGCCCCGGACCGCTCGGCGCGGGCGAGCGACTTCTCCGCTCCGCCGTCGCGGAACATGATCCCGGAGTTGCCGACTTTCGGATCGGGATCACGCGGCCGAAAGAATTCACCGAGCGAAATGGGCGATTCGATCTGAGCGCATTTCCCCCTACAATGATCGCATCAGAAACGTGGAGGATACGATATGCGAAGCTTCGTCCCCTCGCTCATCTCCGTCCTCGCGCTGAGCGTGGCCATGATGGCCGCCGTCCCCGCAATGGCGCAGCAAGCGGCACCCGCCACCACAGTCACTCCGCTGCTGAAACAGGTGCTCGCGGACGTCCCCGGCCGGGAAGTCATGGTGATCACGCTCGACATCCCGCCCGGTGCCGGCTCGGCGCCGCACCGCCATCCCGGCCATCACGTGTTCGGCTACGTGCTGGAAGGCAGCTACAAGCTCAAGCTCGACCAGGGCGACGAAAAAATCCTCACCAAGGGCCAGGCGTTCTACGAGGCGCCGGGCCAGCTGCATGCCGTCTCCGCCAATGCCAGCGCGACCGAGCCCGCCAAGGTGCTCGCGGTCATCGTGGCCGAAAGCGGCAAGCCGGTCACCGTGCCGGAGAAGCAGTAGCAGGCGCAGCTCGGGCTCCCCATGCGATCTCGCGGCCACACCGGCGCTGTCGTCCGCGAAGGCGGATGATCCAGTAAGCGCCGATCCAATGCCGCGCAGCGCCTTCACGGTTGCGAGTTCGGAGTTACCGGATGCCCGCTTTCGCGGGCATGACAGTCACAGCTGGATGCTACACTGCTCGCCATGACCGAAGCCGCGCTCACGCCGATCGAGATCGGGCTCACCGCCGCGATCGTGACCGTCGAGGGCGAGGAGCCGGCCATCCTGGTCGCGGGCGACGGCGGCAAGGGCGCGACCCGGGCGGGGCTGCCGTTCGGTCCGTTCGATGCGCTCGCGCATCGCACCTTCGAGATCGGCCTGCGCGCCTGGGTCAGCGCCCAGACCGGGCTCACCGTCGGCTATGTGGAGCAGCTCTACACCTTCGGTGACCGCGGCCGCCACGCGCGTCCCGACGACACCGGCGCGCACGTTGTCTCCATCGGCTATCTCGCGCTCACCCGCATGCCGGAGAACGTCGCCGTGCTGCGCGCCGCGGGCGCCGGCTTCGAACCCTGGTACCGCTTCTTCCCTTGGGAGGACTGGCGCGAGAAGCGCCCGGACATCCTCGACAAGATCATCCTGCCGTTGCTCGAAGAATGGGCGGCCGGCTCCGGCAAGTCGGAGCCGGCGCGCGCGCTCGGCCGCCGCGACCGGGTGCGGCTGTGTTTCGGCGGCGGTGGCAGCCCGTGGGACGAAGAAAAGGCCCTCGATCGCTACGAACTGCTGTACGAAGCCGGCCTGGTCGAGGAGGCGCGGCGCGACGGCCGCGAGGCCGCGCTGGCACGGCGTCCGTTCCCCACGCTGGGCGAACCGATGCGGTTCGACCACCGCCGCATTCTCGCGACCGCGATTGCGCGGCTGCGCGCCAAGCTCAAGTACCGTCCCGTCATCTTCGAGGTGATGGCGCGCGAATTCACGCTCACCGAACTGCAGCGCACCGTCGAGGCGATCTCGGGCCGCCGCCTGCACAAGCAGAATTTCCGCCGCCTCGTCGAGACGGCCGCATTGGTGGAGCCGACCGGCGAGACTTCGACCGCGACCGGCGGTCGGCCGGCGGCGCTGTTCCGCTTCCGCCGCGAGGTGGTGCAGGAGCGCCCCGCGCCGGGTCTGCGTCTCGGCGCGCGCGCGTCATGATGGCTTTCGCCCCGGGCGTCGCTTCGTTAGCATCACGACTTCGGGGCTGGTGGTTTTCATGGACGTATTTTTTGTCGTGCTCGGCTTGCTGCTGCTGGCCTTCCCGATCATGGCCATCGCGGCGCTGGTAAAGACCATCGGCATTCGCGAGCAGTTACGCCAGATCGAGATTCGGCTCGCGGCGCTCGAGCGCGGCGCGACGGCACCGACGCCGGGCATGCCGGAGGAGCACACGCCGGCGTTTTCCGCGCCCGCGATGCCACCGCCAACCGAGCCGGCGGCCGCGCGCCCGGCGGAGCCGGCGGCGGCGAGCGAACCCGAGCCGGTCATCGCCGCATCCTCGCCCGTCGCACCGCCGCCGCCCCCGGCACCGGCGCGACCCGCGGCACCCGCCATGAGCTTCGAGGAGCGCCTCGGCACGCAATGGGCAGTCTGGGTGGGCGGCCTTGCGCTCGCACTCGGCGGCATCTTCCTGGTGCGCTACTCGATCGAGCAGGGGCTGCTCGGTCCGAGCGTGCGGGTCACGCTCGGCGCCCTGCTGGCGGCCGCGCTCATCGGAACCGGCGAATGGGCACGCCGGAGCGAAAGGCTCGCCGGCATCTCCGGCCTGCCGACTGCGCACATCCCGAGCATCCTCACCGCCGCCGGCACCACGGTGGCCTATGCCGACGTCTACGCCGCCCATGCGCTCTACGGATTTCTCGCACCGGGCACGGCCTTCGTCCTGCTCGGCTTGGTCGCCTTGGCGACGCTCGCGGCCGCGCTGCTGCACGGACCGGCGCTCGCAGGCCTCGGTCTCGTCGGTGCCTATGTCGCGCCGCTGCTCGTCGCGTCGCAGCGACCCGACTATTGGTCGCTGTACCTCTACCTCGCGGTCGTGACCGCCGCCGCCTTCGCGCTGGCGCGCTTTCGCATGTGGCGCTGGCTCGCCATTACGACGGTCGCGTTCAGCGCGCTGTGGACCTTGCCCGGGCTGGGCGTGATCAGCGTGGACGCGCTCGGCGCCCATGTCTTCCACGTCGTCGTCGCGTTTGCGCTCGCCTCGGCATTGATCGTCGCCGGACTGTGGCTCGGGCCCGACGCGCTGCCCGGCCGCGTCGACGGCGTCTCATCGGCAGCGCTCGGCGCCTACCTCATCGCTGCCACCCTCCTGGTACTGCTCAGCCGACACGATCCGCTCGCGCTCGCGGCCTTCGCGGCGCTGGCGGTGGCGGCGGTGGTGATCGCCTGGCGTGCGGAAGCGGCGGCCGCGGCCGTGCCCACGGCAGCAGTGCTCATCGTCCTCGTGTTTGCGCGGTGGGCCGCCGATCTCAACATCGAGCACCTGCTGGCACCATCGGGTCCGGTCGCAGGGGCGGTCCCCGAGCCGCCGAAGGCCAATGTCGGGTGGCATCTCGTGCTGGGGACCGGGTTCGCGCTGCTATTCGGCGGCGCCGGCTACTTGGCGCAGGGGCGCTCGGAGCGCGCGATCGTGCCGATGCTGTGGAGCGCGGCAGCGGTATTCACCCCGATCGCGCTGCTGGCGGCGCTCTATTTCCGCATCGCCGGGTTCGAGCCTTCGATCCCGTTCGCGGCGGCCGCGTTGCTGCTGGGCGCGTTGTACGCGCTTGCGACCGAGGCGCTCGATAAACGCGCACCGCGTCCCGGATCTGCTGCGGCGAGTGCGATCTTTGCAACCGGCGCCATCGCCGCGCTCGCGCTCGCCCTCACGCTTGCGCTGGAGCGAGGCTGGCTCACGGTCGCACTTGCGCTGATGGTACCCGGCATCGCCTGGGTGTCGGACAAGCGTCCGTTGCCGGCGTTGCGCGTGCTTGCCGCCGTGATCGGTGTGCTGGTACTGGCGCGCATCGGCTGGGAGCCGCGCATTGTCGGCAACGACGTGGGCACGAAACCGATCTTCAACTGGCTGCTTTACGGCTACGGCATTCCCGCCGCCGCGTTCTGGCTGGGCGGCCATTTTCTGCGCCGCCGCGGTGACGACGTGCCAGCGCGCATGGTGGATTCCGGCGCCATCCTGCTGACCGTGCTGCTGGCCTTTCTGGAAATCCGCCACTTCATCAATGGCGGTGATGTCTACCGGCAGGCGTCGAGCCTCGCCGAGATCGCGCTGCAGGTCTGCGTCGGGCTTGCCATGACCATCGGCCTCGAGCGGTTGCGGCTGCGCTCCCACAGTGTGGTCCACGACATCGGCGCGCTCGTGATCGCGGCGCTGACGCTTGCCGCCATCGTGCTCGGGCTCGGCATGATCGAGAACCCGTTCTTTACCGGCGCGCCGGTCGGCGGACGCTTCGTCAATCTCGTTCTGCTCGGCTACGGGCTGCCGGCGGTGTTAACTGCGATCCTCGCGCTGATATCGCGCGGCGTGCGCCCGAAGGAATACAGCGCGGTCGCGGCCGTGACCGCGGTGGCGCTCGCGCTCGTCTATCTCTCGCTCGAAGTGCGAACCCTCTACCACGGCGAGGTGCTCAACGACGACCTCACCACCGATGCCGAGCAATATACCTATTCGGCGGTGTGGCTCGCCTTCGGGGTGACCTTGCTGGTGGTCGGCATGGTCCTGCGCTCGCAGGCCGTCCGGCTCGCCTCTGCCGCGGTGGTGATCCTGACGGTGCTCAAGGTGTTCCTGATCGACATGAGCGACCTGACCGGCATCTACCAGAGCCTCTCGTTCATCGGGCTCGGCATCGTGCTGCTTGGCGTCGGCTGGCTCTACCAGCGCCTGCTGTTTCCGCGCCGCGCCCCTCCCCCGTCTTCGCCGGCATAGCTCTTCGACCTGGTCGCGCGGGCCCCTGCCCACGCAAAACTTGCATTTTATACAAGAAACATGCTTGATTTTAAGGGTTCGCTTGCAATTGCGCAAGCGGCGGGCGGGCGCGGCCATATGCTGTCGTGGGACGACTTCCGCTACGTCAAGGCGATCGCCGAAGCGCGCTCCCTCGCGGGCGCGGCCGACGCGCTTGCGGTCAATCACTCCACCGTGTTCCGGCGCCTTGCCCAGATCGAGCAGCAGCTCGGCTCGCGCCTGTTCGAGCGCGGCCGCGCCGGTTATGCGCTCACCGCTTGCGGCGAGCAGATGGTCGAGCTCGCCGAACGCATGGGCGAAGAGATCATCGGCTTCGAGCGCAGGGTCACCGGCCAGGATCTGCGACCGTCGGGAGAATTGCGGGTCACCACGAACGACGTGCTCCTGCTGTACCTCCTCAATGACGTGCTGGTCGGGTTTCGCCGCGCCTATCCGGAAATCGTGCTGGACGTCGTGGTCTCGAACCAGCGGCTCAATCTGTCCAAACGCGATGCCGACGTCGCCGTGCGCGCCACCTACCACAACCCGGACCCGCTGGCGGGGGCGAAGGTTGCGCGCATCGCCTGGGCGGTGTTCGGCGCCGCCGCGCTCGCGGGTGAACCGTTCGATCCTGCGCGCGACGCCCGGCATCACGACTGGATCGCATTCGCCGATGCCACCTCGATCGCGCGCGCGATGAAATGGCTCAAGGACCATGCAGACGAGAAGCGCATCGTCTACAAGATCAATACCATGATCGGCCTGGCGCAAGCGGCGGCCGGCGGCGCCGGGTTGGCGCTGCTGCCCTGCTATGTCGGCGCGGCCGTGCCCGGGCTCGCCCAGCTCAGCCCACCTTTGCGTGAACTCGAAGGCGAGCTTTGGCTGCTCACGCACCCGGACCTGCGCAATACCGCGCGCGTCCGCGCGTTCCTCGACTTCTGCGCCGACGAGATTACCCGCCGGCGCAAGATCATCGAAGGGCCGAATTGAGCTGGGTAGCCGCGCCGCCTAGATGGGCAACGACAGGACGCGTTGCGCGGCCGGCGCAACGTCATGGGATTGCCAACCTCGACTCTCAATCCCGCAGGCGCCCCCACGCGCGCAGCTCGATGGTGCGCCCAGCCCTCTGTCGATCAAGCCAAAGATCAGTTGGCGCCGCCGGTGGTTTCGGTCGTCGCCGTGTCGAGCGCCAACGGCGCCGACGAGTGCCGGCGCCCACTCATGCCGGCAACGCTCACCCTGCGGGTGAAGTCGCAATAGGCGAAGCCGAAGCCAGACACCGAGCCGCGGAAGCTGCGCTCATCCATCTTGTCGAGATTGAAGCAGGGCTCGAACGGGATGCCCTGGAGCGACGCGCACACCGACTCGCCGCGAACCCGCAACGTCCCTGCCGGCAGCCATACCTGCTTCACCGGCCCCGCGCCCCGGAACTGGATGTTGCCGATGACCGAGCCGTCGCCGTAGATCCGGCCGGCGCCGCGCGAGCCATCGAAGCAGTTGAATGCGAACAGCTTGCCCGCCACGAAGCGGCGCGCCGCATCGGCGGTGAGTGTCTCGGCGAAGGCCGAACCGGTCGTGAGCAAGGTCACAACCACAATCGCGAACCGCGCAATCATCTCGATCCCCCTCCCCTTACCGCCGCCGCGGTAGTCATAACCGAGCATTAACCATAAGAATCTGGCGCGATCTTGCCGGATCATGGTCAACAAATTCTGAACGCACCTACCCCCAACCCTTACCGCAAGCTTTTCCCCGACGGAGCTCGCGGTCGGAACTGTCTACGCCGTTCGCCGAACACCATCGAAACGCATGACGGAATCGATCTCGCGCAGCGAAGCACCCGACAGGATAAATGGCGCACCGGAAGTCGGCAAATCCATGCCGCCCCGCCAGTCCACAGGCCGCCACCGTTCCGCCATCAGCTTGTCATCGACAGAACAGCGGCAAACATGCGCGAGCCGACGGTGTCGATACCGTCGCTCAGCGCGCATTTACCAATGGTTTCGCGGGTCCGGCGGGTTTCTCGCCATTCGATGATGGCGCTCGCGCTCCCGTTTTTTGAGGTCGTCGACCTCCGGCCGAGGCTGTGACCTGAAAGCCACGCCGAGAGAGAATTGCAGGTGCGAGCGCACCGATGGCCCCGGTGACCAATCGGCGGCGAGGCGGCTGCCATCTGGCCGCGGATTTCGGCAACACGGCTGCTTGAATGCCGCCAGGTCTGGCCCTCGCTGCGCCATCGACCTCAGGCCGGCGCCGGCGCCGGCCGCGGCACCGGCTTCTCGACGATGGGCAGATTGATGAGGGCGGACAGCACGCCGAACAACACGCCGAGCCACCAGACGATGTCGTAAGAACCGGTGCGTTCATACAACAGG
>DASSJW010000005.1:0-5412 GCA_035690995.1 Xanthobacteraceae bacterium | reverse complement strand
AATGGGAAAAATAATGAGTGCGCGCGACGCCGGTCGCGACATTCCGCTCGGCTGGGGCATGGACGCGCAGGGACGCGACACCACCGACCCCAAGCAGGTGACGACCCTGCTGCCTCTGGGCGGGCCGAAGGGGTCGGGTCTGTCCTTCATGATCGAGTGTCTTTGCAGCCTTACGGTGGGTAACCCGATCATCGGGCCGGCCCTCGCCGCGGGTGGCGCGCTGGATGCGCCCTTTCTCAATGGCGTCGCGATGGCGGTCGATCTCGCCGCATTCGGCGATGTCGAGCGCATTCTGGCTGAAGCGGACCGTCTCGGGGACCAGATAGGGGCGCTGCCGCACGATGACAGCGTCGAGCGCATCTACCTGCCGGGCGAGCGTGGCGACAGCATCCTGAAGGAGCGGATGCGAGACGGCATTCCTCTGCCGCAAGGCACCTGGTCGCGTCTGCTCGCTGCTGCCGACGCGCTCGGCGTTCCGCCGCCCTCTCCGGTTGCCGCCGCCGGGAGGAATGTGCCGCGGCCGGCGCGTCGCAGTTGATCTTCCGTTTGCCCGAAGGCGCGACGAAGCACCGGGCTTAATATTCGTCGAACATCTGCTGGATCTCGTCCGGCTTGGTCGTCCTCGTCAAAGCCAGTTGCAGAAGGATGCGCGCCTTCTGCGGGCTCAGATTGTCTGCAGCGACGAAACCCGGCTCCTGCCAGTTGTCGTCGCGAACCACCCGGCCGGCGCCGACCCTGGCGCTGCGCACGACCACAACGCCGGTGGTGTCGTGAAGCTCCTTGAGTGCCTTCCTCGCGTTCTGGGTGTGACCGGCGCCGGTACCCGCGATGACCAGGCCCTTGGCGCCGGCGGCGACCGCTGCCTTCGCCAAGTCGCCGTCGTCACCGGCGTAGCCATAGAGGATGCTGACCTTCGGTAGCTCCCCGGTCTGCGTGAGGTCGAATTGCGACTGCGTCGTATGCCTGCGGGTGGGCGCGCGGTAGAACACAATCTTGTCCGGATCGGCATAACCCAGGATCCCCAGCTCGCGCGATTGAAAGGTTTCCAGGCGATAGGTGTTGGTCTTGGTCACATCGCGGGCCGCATTGATTTCATCGTTCAGCACGACCAACGTCCCCTTGCCGCGCGAGACCGGGTCGGCGGCGACCCTGATGGCGTTAAGCAGGTTGAGCGGTCCATCCGAGCTGAGCGTGCTGAACGGGCGCTGCGCACCCACGATCACCACCGGCTTGTCGCTCCGCACCGTCAGATTCATGAAATACGCGGTCTCCTCGATCGTATTGGTGCCGTGCGTAAAGATGATGCCGGCGATGTCGGGATCCGCCAGCCGGGCGCTCATGCGCAGGCTCAGCGCTTTGAGCTCCTGCGGCTGGTCATAGGGAATGAACTCGTCGGATTCGACGCTCACGCGTGCAAATTTCTGGACTTCGGGTATTCGCTCGATCAGCTGCGCGCCGGTCAGTCTCGGTTCGCCGGTGGTGGCGTAGCGGAGATATTCGAGCCGGTTGGCCGGATTGCGCGGCAGCGTCCCGGCGCCCGTCATGACATGAACGCGTCGCAGCGTGGCTTGATCCTGAGCGTGGGATGCCGCCGGTAACGAAACCATCATGGCCAGGATCATGGCAAGCAAGCTCCTCATCCGTCTTCTCCCTGCTCATTATCGTCGAAACGCCGGGTAGCGTGCCTCGCCGCCTCAAAGCGACGCCAACAATTTGCCGAAGCCGTGGATCGCGCCGGCGACCTTGCCGCGTCGCATGGAACTCCAGATCATGGCATTCATCCAGGTGACGACGGTGGTGTCGAGGTCCTTTTCGAGCAGCTCGATATTGCGGATGCTGCCCCACCCGCCGCAGGGGATGTAGATGCCGTCGGGCTTTTTCGCCGATTCGAGATAGGTCTTGCGGGCTACCGTGTATTCGACCGGGATCGGCAACCGGCGTATTTCCACGTTCCGCTTGATGCCGAGCGCGGTGTTGTTGGTGATCTCTATCTTCTCCGCCGCCAGATACTGCACCAGCCGGTCATTGATGAACTGCTCGAACGGCGTCGCCATGGCCATCGTCTTGAGGTTCGCGGTGCGCATGGCGTCGATCACGCTCGACATGTCGGTGATCGCCGGCAGGCCGGACGCCTGCGACAGACGATCGGCGAGTTCGTCGCCAAATCCCAATCCGCGGCGGACGACCGGGGGAACACCGGATTGGTAGATCACGTCCACATCGAAGTTCGCCAACTGCTTGGCCGCGCGCTCCATGCCCTTGATCGCCTCGTCCATGTCGTTGTCGGACAACTGCTGGATCGTGAGCGAGACGGTGGTCATGTCGATGCCTTCGGGCACGGCTTGGTAAAATTCGAGCACGGCGCGCGGAGGGACGGGCGTCGGAAAAATCACCCCCACGTGCAGGCGCCATCCGGTAATCCCTTCAGCCATGCTTACGCTCCTGTTGCGACGAGAGGTGATCGGGGCTCATTGCGGGATCTTGGCGCCGGTCGCCGCGATGACCTCGCCCCATTTCTTGGTGTCCGCCCGCATCACGGCCAGCATCTCCTCGGACGAGCTGCCGAAAACATCCAAGCCTTGCTCGGTGAGGCGCTCCCTGAATTTCGGATCGGCAACCGCCTTCCTGACTTCGCTTGCAAGCCGGTCGACGACACTCTGCGGTGTCCTGGCGGGCGCCAGCAGCCCGAACCATCCGCCCAGCTCGTATCCCGGCACGCCCGCCTCCTGCACGGTCGGAAGCTGTGGCATCAGGCTCGAGCGTGCCGGCGACGCAACCGCCAGCATCTTCACCTTGCCGCCGGCTGCGAGCGCCATGGCCGACGGCGGCCCAGTGAACATGACGTCGACGACGCCGGCGGCGATGTCGGTCATCGCCGGCGCGGTTCCACGATAGGAGACCTGGGTGATATCGGTCTTGGTCATCAGCTTGAACAGTTCCATGCCGAGATGCGCCTGCGTTCCGAGGCCGATCGAGGCATAATTGAGCTTGCCGGGGTTCGCTCTGGCCAATGTCAGCAGCTCTTGCACACTGCTGGCTTCAACTTTCGAGCTTGCGACCAGCACCAGATAGACCTTGGCGATGATGCTGATCGGGATGAAGTCGCGGAAAGGATCGTAGGTGAGGTTCGGGTAGAGGCCCGGATTGACCACCAGATTGGTATCCACGGCCATGAACAGCGTGTAGCCGTCGGGCGGCGAGCGCGTGACCTGTCCCGCGGCCAGTCCGCCATTGGCGCCGGGCTGGTTCTCCACGATCACCGGCTGGCGCATGGATTCGCTGAGGCGATCCGCGAGGCTGCGTGCGATCAGGTCAACCGCGCCGCCCGCCGGCTGCGGCAGGATTAAGCGAATGGGCTTGGAAGGATAAGGTTCGTCGGCGTTTGCGCTCCCGCCAAACGCGGTCACGCTCGCAACGAAAGAAAAACATGCGGCCGCGACCGCGGCGATGACGCGAGACATGGCTGTCCTCCCAAAAGCGTTTATCAGCGAAGTTGAGCATTTCGCTGTTGAAGATATTGCGGCCTCGCTACGCCACCCTTGCGTCCCCCAATGACGCCGTTGCGCGAGGGCTCGGCCTCGCTGCCGGCGTGAACGGCGTACGCAATCCGGCTTGCACCATCAGCGGGAGCACCTCCTCGTTCCACTGCGCAAGCTCTTCCTTGTACCTGACCCAGGAGATGAGGCAGCCATCGACGCCGATCTCGGCCAGCTTTCCGAGTTCATCAACGATCTGCTCCGCCGTTCCCACCAGCGGGTAGCCGCCGTGACCGGCGATGAAATGCGCCTTGTGTCCATCCAGTGTCTTGGCGTCCAAGGTCTGATTGTGCAGCCCGAAGATCTTCAGGAGATTGCCGGCCGCTTCCCAGTCGCCCTGCTCGTGAACGTAATGATGCAGATAGTCGCGCGCCTCCTTCTCGGTCTCGCGGCATACGACGTAGACGTGAATCCAAATCCGGGTCTCGCGTCCGTGTGATCGCGCCATTTGCTTGAGATGATCGATCTGCGCCTTCGCTCCCGGAAGGTGGGTGCGATCCTTGAGGATCACGAAATTCATGTCGCAATAGCGCGTTGTGAAATCCTGCGCTGCCGGCGAGCCGCCGGCGTTCATGATCGGGGGATGCGGCTTCTGCAGCGGCTTCGGCTGGCTCCAGACCGAGGCGGCGTCGAAGCTCTCGCTCTTGAAATCGAACTCTTCATCTTGCGTCCATGCCCGCCGCACGAAATCGAGCCACTCGGTGGCATACTTGTAGCGGTCGTCGTGCGGGCGCATGTGGGCGCCGAACATGTCGAATTCATTCTTGAACCATCCGCAAACCACGTTCAAGGCGAACCGGCCGTTGGTGACGTGGTCGATGGTGGCCGCCATCTTGGCGACCATCAGGGGATGCACCAACGGCACATGCACGGTGGCGAGCACGGTGCAATAGTTCGTCACCGCGCCGATCGCGGAGGCCCAGGTGAAGGTTTCGAATGTGCAGTTGTTGAAGTTCGACGGGCCGCCGTAACCCTTCCAGCGGCCTACCGGCAGCAGCGCCTCCATGCCCGAACGATCGACGGCCTGGGCGATGTCCTTGGTGTCGGGCCAGTTAAGCTTCCATGCTTCCGGAACGGTCGTGATGGTGGAGCCATGGCTGCAATTGAAAGCCATGACCCCGAGCTTCATGCGGTTGCCACCGAACAACCGGGCGCGCGCAGTGTAGTCTTCAACGGGCGGGGCGGCGTTCATGTTCGTTCTTCCCTTCTGTTGGCGACCCCATTGCGAGGAGGAGTTCACTCTCCACCGTTTTCACCACTTCATCGGGCATTCCTGGTGGTAGGGGTCCTGCCAATCCTTGACCGCAGTGTCCTTCAACACCGCCTTTAGCGTTCCCTTCTCGTCCTTCTTGACCTCCATGATGTAGAGGTCCTGGATCGGGTAGTGGTTGTTGTTGAACTTGAACGAGCCGCGCACCGACTGGAAGTTGGCCTTGCGCAGCGCGGCGCGCACCGCGTCCTTGTTCTCGATCTTGCCGCCGACCTCCTTGACCGCGGAGTCGATGAGCTTGACCGCGTCGTAGCCAAGCGCGGCAAAGGTGGCGGGCAGGCGGTGGTATTTGGCGGTGAAGGCGGCTACGAACTTCTTGTTCGCCGGATTGTCGAGGTCCGCGGTCCAGTTCGTGCCCATGATCAGCCCGACGGCCGCATCGCCTTGCGCCGGAAACGTCAATGGGTTTGCGACCGGATCCTCGGTGTAGAACGGAATCTGGTTCTGCAGACCCGCCTGCGCGAACTGTTTGACGAAGGCGACGCCGCCGGCACCGACCAGAAATGCGAACACCGCGTCGGGTTTTTCGGCGCGAATGCGCGCCATCTCGGGAGCGAAGTCGAGCTGCGTCAACGGAGTGTAGACCGGGCCGACGGCCTTGCCCTT
>DASSJW010000004.1:0-2916 GCA_035690995.1 Xanthobacteraceae bacterium | reverse complement strand
CACCGCGACGCCCCGCTCGACGGCGGCCTGCGCGCGCGATCGCTGTTCGATGTCGGCGGCCGGTTCCGTCAACTCCTGGGTTGCCCGAGCGATACCCTGGTTCTGGTCCGGCCCGACGACCACATCGCCGCGATGACATCGATGCGAGCAGCGAGCGCAGAACAATTGTACCGACAGGTGGTCGGGCATCCCGACCTATGCAGCACCGGATAGGAGATCGATCATGGCCGCGGAAACCACAACCACGCGCAAACTGGGACCGATCGGCGACAAGATCGTGTTCGAGAATGAATTCCTGCGGGTGTGGAGTCTGGCGCTCGACCCCGGTCAACGGCAGCCGTGGCACCAGCATCTGCTGCCGTATCTGATCGTGCCGCTGACCGAAGGCAAGAACGAAATGACCTTCGAGGACGGGCGCGTGCGCGAAACGCGGGAGAAGCCGGGAGAGGTGATCTGGCGCGAGCCCGGCATTCCGCATGAGCTGCTCAACTGCAGCGACTGGCAATATCGCAACGTCCTCATCGAGATCAAAGCGCGCGCATCGTGAGATCGCGTCCCGTTCATCCTCAAGGAGTCACAGCATGCCGAAGAAGCAGGTCACGTCGTCCAAGCTTCGCCAGCCGAGCGGGCATTTTTCCCACGCGACCATGGTCGAGGCCCGCGGCCGCATGGTGTTCATTTCCGGCATGACGTCGCGCCGGGCCGACGGCACGATTGCCGGCATCGGCGATATCGAGGCCCAGACGCGGCAGGTCTGCGAGAATCTCAAGGCGGCGGTCGAGGAGGCCGGCGGCACCATGGACGACATCTGCCGGGTCGACGTCTACGTGCGCAACATGGAGCATTTCGACCAGATCCACAAAGTGCGGCGCGAATACTTCAAGCCGCCGGCGCCGGCCTCGACCATGGTCGAGATCTGCAAGATGACGTCGCCCGACTATCTCATCGAGATCAACGCCATCGCCGTGATCGCGGATTAGGTCTGCGAGAGCCTTGTCACCCGAGCGGGCCCTGCAAGGTCTGATCGGCGTAGGCGTCGACCGAAGCTTCGAGCGCCTGCGGCCAATCGGCGCCGACGCGCCGGCGCTGCGCCGCCGGCCGCGGTCGGCCGTCCCAGCCGATCTGCTCCATCGCGTGATAGAGTTCGATGCAATGTCCGTCGGGCCCGATGGCGTGGGCCGCGTAGTCGATGCCGGGATGAAGCTCGAACGGGATGCGCTCGATGAAGCGCAATCCCTTCTGCTTGAGGAAGGCGATCGCATCCCGCAACTGGCTGTAGGTCGCGACCTGCATCCCGATGCTCATCAGCGTGCCGGAGGCATCGAGACCGAAGTCCTGGCGCAACGCCATCGGGACGAGGCCGATGCTGTGATGCTCGGCGCCGCAGCGGAGAAAGACGCAACGGTGGCCGCGATAGTCGACCTCCTCGGTCTTGGTCAAGCCGAGGAGCTCGGTGTAGAAGCGCTCGGATGCATCGATATCGGAGACGAACAGCTTGACCGGCCCGATCCTCGTGGCCTTGAACGGCCGCTGCAGCATCACGCCGCCGACGCAATAGTCGTAGGGCAAGTCCTCGGCGGGACGGAATCCGGCGCCGAGGTCGATGCCGCTGCGCTCGCAAGTCATGATCTCGGTCATCTCGGCGGGCTGCGGAAGCGTAAAGCCGTTGCGCACTTCGCGCAGATAAGCCGCCGCCGGCTTGCTGCGGCGATCCCAGCCGATCTGTTCCATGCCGTAGTAGAACTCGATGCGGTGCCCGTCGGGGTCGAGCACATAGAGCGCCCAGTTGCTGCCGGGAAAATCGCGGCCGAGCCGGCTGATGGTCACCTGCCGCTGCGCGAAATACTCGTGGGCGTTGGCGACCTCCTCGAGGGTGCCGACCTGGAACGAGATCTGGTTCACCAGCACGCCGTTCTCGTAGTGCGCCTTGCGGACGCCCTCGGCGGTCGAGGCGTGAATGGCGGCGAGCGAATGGTGATCGGTCCCGTGCGAGGTGAACACCGCCACCGGCTCGCCGTCGCGTTCGATTGTGTCGGTGTGGCGGAATCCAAGCACGTCGACATAGAAGCGGCGCGCCAGTTCGAGATCGGTCTGCCACAGCGCGAAATGGCCGAGCCGCCGCGCTTTGAACGGGCGCGCCAACAGGACACCGCCGACGTCGTACATGCGGGAATGGGAATTCATGGTTGGGTGTCTCCCGTCCGGTCGGTTCGTGCGGCTGTCGTGTGTTGGCCAAACCCGAAAGCCGCGGCCGACCCAGGTGAAGAATACGTCCTAACTCGCCGTTCGAGCAATGATCGCGCGCCGGCTGGACGCTGGCCCGGCGATGCGCGACAATTCCATCAAATGCGGGCAGCAGCGTCTCTCGGCGCTGGGCAAAACAAAAGCTGCCGCATCGGGAGGAACAGGGCAGATGTCGCTGACGCGAAGGACGTTGCTGCTTGGCGTCGCCGCCTTCGGGGGCGCGGGGCGCGCTATGGCGCAAACCGGGAATTGGCCGGCGCGGCCGCTGCGGATTATCATTCCGACCGCTCCCGGCGGCAGTCCGGACACGGTGGCGCGTACGCTCGGCAACAAGCTGACCGAGCGCTTCGGCCAACCGGTGATCGTCGAGAGCGTTACCCAGGGCGTCGGCATCGTCGGCAACCAGATGGTATCGAAGTCGGCGCCGGACGGATACACATTGACAATGCTGACCGGCGGGTTCACCACGCAGGCGGCGGTGATGAAAGCGCTGCCTTACGACCCGGTGCGCGATTTTGCCTTCGTGACCACCGTCGTCACCTATCCGATGTTCCTGCTGGTCGCTCCCGACTCGCCGATCAAGAGCTTCAAGGCGCTGATCGATCGCGCCCGTGCCGAACCCGGCAAGGTGAACTACGGCATCATCGGCGGCGGCAGCGTGTATCACCTGCT
>DASSJW010000003.1:0-2950 GCA_035690995.1 Xanthobacteraceae bacterium | reverse complement strand
CGACACTATGCGGAATTCGGTGCGCATGCATTGCGCGAAATCGAGCGTCGCGCCGCGCCGCATCTGTTCGCGCACGAGTTTGAGGCTCGTGGGAGATTTTGTGCGCATCAAGGCGGCGGTGCGGGCCGCGAACGCCGCATGGGTTCCATTGCTGGCGGCCTCGGCGTCGAGGGCGGCGAGGATGTCTTCCACGGCGGCACCGGCGAACAGCCGATCGATCGTGGCCTGGTGGGTCAGCACCATCCCCTCCCCGGCCAGCTGCGCAAAGGCGCCCAGCAGCGCATCGACGGGCGCCGCTCCGCACAGTGCGTCGATCAGGTCGGGAAACCGGGCCGAGGCGACGCGGTGCGTGGCGACGCCGGACTCCACGCCGTCTTCTGCATTGAACCGCTCGCCGGTGAGGGCGCAATAGGTGCCGAGATGTCCCGGCAACCGGGGTAGGAACCAGGTGCCGCCGACATCGGGGAAGAAGCCGATGCTCACCTCCGGCATCGCAAAGGTGAACCGGTCGCCAGCCACCCGATGGGAGCCGTGCACCGAGATGCCGACGCCGCCCCCCATGACGATGCCGTCGATGAGGGCCACATACGGTTTGCGATAGCGTTTGATGCAGGCGTTGAGCGCGTACTCTTCGCGGAAGTAGTCGAGCGCCTGATCGTAGTGTCCGGCACGCCCGAAATCGTAGAGTGCACGCAGGTCTCCGCCGGCCGAGAAGGCGCGCCCACCCTTGGCGGTGACGATCACACGCGTGATCGCAGGGTCGTTTTCCCATTGCGCGAGCTGTCGGGTGAGCGCACGAACCATTGCCAGCGAGACCGCATTGAGCGCCTGCGGCCGATTGAGCGTCACGACGCCGGCGACGCCGCGGCGCTCGAACAGGATCTCGGCTTGGGTGGCGTGGTCGGCCGTCACGCCGCCGCCCACAGATAGACCAGCGTGGCTGCGACCCCGAAGGCGCTGCGCCCGGCATGCAACCGGCCCCAGTGCTCGACCGATGCCCGCGTGTCCTCGCGCGGCGCGTCGGCCGCCGTTGCCTTGAGCCGCCGATTGACCGGCAAGATGACGAATAGCGTCCACGGCCACGGCGCCAGGATGAGAAGCGCGCCCAGGAGCCATCGCCAATCGTGATCCAAGAAGAAGGCGACGATGCCGAGCCCGCACGCGACCAGCGCCAAGCCGGCCTGCATGACCGAGGCACTGTCGTAGCTGCGTTTCCACTGCGCCAGCATGGCCTGGTCGTCGAGCGCGAGCCGCGCCGGCTGCTCGGCGACATTGACGTAGATCGCCGCGCCGGCAAAGGCGGCGGCTGCGACCAAAGCGAGATGGCCAACGATCATGCCGCTCTCCCCCTCGCTCAATTCCCCAGCAGGTCCCGGCTCACGATCAGGCGCATCACCTCGTTGGTACCTTCGAGTATCTGGTGCACGCGCAGGTCCCGCAACACGCGTTCGATCGGATGGTCGCGCAGATAGCCATAGCCGCCGTGGAGCTGCAGGCAGCCGTTGACCACGTCGAAGCCGGTGTCGGTCGCGAGACGCTTGGCCATGGCCGCCAGGCGGGTGGCGCCAGGCTCCCCCTGGTCCAGCGCCGACGCCGCACGATGGAGCATCAGGCGGGCTGCCTCGATCGCGGTCGCATAGTCGGCGATGCGGAATCCCAGCGCCTGGAAATCCGCCAGGCGCGTGCCGAACTGCTTTCTTTCCTTCATATAGGTGACGGTGCGGTCGAGACAGAATTGCGCGCCGCCAAGCGAGCAGGCCGCGATGTTGAGTCGCCCGCCGTCGAGCGCGCGCATGGCAATCTTGAATCCCTGCCCCTCGGCGCCGATGCGGTTCGCGACCGGGATGCGGCAGGCATCCAATATGACCATTGCGGTCGGTTGCGAGTGCCACCCAAGCTTCTTTTCCTTGGCGCCGAAGGAAAGCCCGGGCGTGCCGTTCTCGACCAGGAAGCATGAAATCCCACGCGGCCCGCCCTCGCCCGTCCGCGCCATCACGATATAGACGTCGGAACGGCCGCCACCCGAGATGAACGCCTTGTTGCCGTCGAGCACGTAGTGGTCATCCCGGCGCACGGCGCGCGTTTTCAAGCTCGCGGCGTCGGAGCCGGACTCGGGCTCGGTCAGGCAGTAGCTGCCGAACTTCGCCATGCTGCAAAGATCGGGCAGTAGGCGCTGCCGCAGGTCGTCCGCGCCATAAGCGTCGACCATCCATGCCACCATGTTGTGGATGGAAATGTAGGCGGCGGTCGAGGGGCAACCCTGCGCCAGCTCCTCGAAGATCAGCGCGGCGTCGAGCCGCGAGAGCGCGGACCCGCCGAGATCGGCGGACACGTAGATGCCGCCGAAGCCGAGCGCCGCCGCCTGGCGCAAGGTGTCCGCCGGGAACACTTCCTCCTCGTCCCATTGGCGGGCCAACGGCATCATCTCGTCATGCGCGAAGGCGCGCGCGGTGTCCTTGATGGCGCGCTGCTGCTCGGAGAGCTCGAAATCCATGACGGCGACGGATAGTGCCCGTGCTTTCGGGCGTCAATCGATCAATGCCCTGCCGAACGGGCCGCCCACACCGGCGCCCGTCGCCGCGAGGTGAGCACGGCCGCTTTGTGCGGCCGCTATCGCGTGAATGGACGGCAGGTGGATGCCGACGATGAACGCCAGGTGCGCCCGTCGACGTCGCGACTGCTCGATCCGTTTCGTCTTATTGTCGCGGGATCGCGATCGGGTGATTCAAGAGCTCCGCATCATCGCTGCCAAAGTCTCGAGAGTAGCGCGCCGATTGATCCCATAGTCAGCGACCATGACCACGTCGGTCGCACCCTCAAATCGCACCGACGGATCAAGCTCCATCCATCGCTTGAGGATCGGCATCGCGCCGCATTGCTGGTCGACCGCGCTGAAACTGAACTGATGGTCGGCGACGAACTTGCATGCTACGTTTTGATTGCAAAATAT
>DASSJW010000002.1:0-19402 GCA_035690995.1 Xanthobacteraceae bacterium | reverse complement strand
CGCCGAGGAAGCAAGGACCGCGGGGCTGGTGACCCGCATTTTGAGCCCGGCAAGCTCGACGAAGCGCTCGCGGACATCGCCGCCACCATCGGCAAGGCCTCGGCCCCGGGGTTGCGCCAAGCCAAACGCTGCATCGATCAGGGCAGCGAGCTCGACCCGCGCGGTGCGCTCGCGGTCGAACTGCTCGCGATCGAGGAAAACCTCGCCCAGGACGCGCAAGGGGATACATGGCGAACCCGCATGGCCGGCTTCAAGGGCGCGACGTCACAAGGCTCGACATGACCTGGCGACCGACGACGCTCTACGCATTTGTCGCCGAGCGTGCCGAGACGCGGGGCGACGCGCAGGCGCTGGTGACCACGACGGCGCGCCTGAGCTACCGCGGCCAGCACGCCGCCGTGCGTCGCGCCGCCAGGGCCATGCACGCGCTGGGGGTGCGGAGCGGCGATTTCGTCGGCATCCTCATGGGCAATGACGAAACCTGGGTGACGCTGTTCTACGCCGCAGCGGCGATCGGCGCCGTCACCGTGCCGGTCAACACCCGCTTCAAATCGGCCGAGCTCGCCTTCTGCCTCGCACAAGCCGACGTGAAGGTGCTATTCACCGTCGATCGCTTTTTGAAGATCGATTTTCTTTCATTCCTGCGCGCGGCCGAGCCCGCTCTCGACCATACGCTCCCTGGTCGCGCGCTGCCGCTGCTACATCATGTCGTGGTCGCCGGCAGCGAGGTGCCGCCGGCGGCGATCAGCTTCGATGCATTTCTCGCGCTGGGCGACGGCCTGCCGGATGACGTGCTCGATGGCCGTATCGGCGAGGTGCGGCCGAGCGACCTGCTGCTGATCCAATTCACCTCGGGCACGACAGCCTATCCCAAGGCTGTGATGCTCACCCACGACAACATGCTGCGCAATGCCTGGGCCGTGGGCCAGCGAATGGGGATCACGGCGGACGACCGCTATTTCAATTGCCGGCCGTTCTTCCATGTCGCCGGCACGACGCTCTCGCTCCTGGTCTCGCTGATCGCCGGCGCCTGCCTGGTCACGCTGCCCACATTCGAGGCCGGGGCCGCGCTCGACATGATGGCCCGGGAACGCTGCACGCTGACCTCGGGGAACGACACGCTGTTCCAGCTCATGATGGGCCATCCTCGCTTCGACCCGGCGCTGCTGTGTCTGCGCGGCGGCTGGGCGGCGGCGGGTCCGGAAACCATCCGCAACATCATCGAAAAAATGGGCGCACGCGAGATCTGCGTCGCTTATGGATTGTCGGAAGCCTCGCCCAACGTGGTGCTCAACGATCATCGCGATCCGCTCGACCTGCGGATCGCCGGCCTCGCAAAGCCGCACGACGGCATCGAGGTGCGGATCACGCGGGGTGACACCGGTGCCGTGCTGCCGGCCGGTGAAACCGGCGAGATTGAGGTGCGCGGCTGGAACGTCATGTGCGGCTACTACAAGAACCCGGAAGCGACCACCAAGGCCCTCACGTCCGATGGCTGGTTGCGCACCGGCGACATCGGCGTTCTCACGGCCGAGGGCCGGCTGCGCATGGTCGGGCGCGTCAAGGACACCTTCCGGGTGGGCGGCGAGAACGTCGCCCCGGCCGAGGTCGAGGAGGTGCTGCTCGCGCATCCCGCCGTGGCGACCGCGCAGGTCGTCGGCGTTCCCGATCCGCGGCTCGGCGAGGTGGGCGCCGCGTTCGTCACGCTCAAGGCCGAGGCCCCCGCGACCGAGGGCGAATTGATCGCGTTTGTGCGCCAGCGCTGCGCCAATTTCCGGGTGCCACGCTACCTGGCGATCGTGACGAGCTTCGACGCCATCGGCATGACGGCGAGCGGCAAGGTGCAGAAGAACGCGTTGCGCCAACATGCGATCCAGGAATTCAAGCTCGAGACAGCAGGCGCCAAGGCGGGAGCGGCCTCATGAGCGAGCTCGTCCTGTGCGAATGCTTTGCCCGCGACGGGCTGCAGCACGAAACCGACTTCGTGCCGACCGAGACCAAGCGCCAACTGATCGAGCGCTTCGCCGCACTCGGGTTTGCGCGGGTCGAGGCCACGTCCTATTCCAACCCCAAGGTGGTGCCGCAATTCGCCGACGCCAGCGCGCTGCTCGCCTCGCTGCAGCGGCGCGAGGGCGTGCACTACAAGGCGACCTGTGCCAACGTCCGCGCGGTCGAGCGCGCGCTCGCCGATCTCGACGCCGGATTTGGTGTGACCGAGATCAGCCTCCTGGTATCGGCGAGCGAGGCACACTCCACGAAAAACCTCAAGCAGTCGCGCGCCGACCAGTGGGAGAACGTGCGCAAGATGGCGGAGGCGGCACGAGGCCATTTCCGCCTGATCGGCACGATCTCGGTCGCATTCGGTTGCCCGTTCGAAGGGGCCGTCGATCCCGCCGTGGTCGTCGCCGACGCCATCCGCTTCGCCGAGATGGGCGTCGACCATGTCACGCTCGGCGACACCACGGGCATGGCCACGCCGGCCGCCATGAAGGACCTGGTCGAGCGGCTGCGGCGCGAAGCGCCGGCGCTCACCTTGATTGCGCATCTCCACGACACCCGCGGAACCGGCCTGGTCAATGCGCTCGCTGCCTACGACGCGGGGCTGCGTCACTTCGATTGCTCGTTCGGCGGCGTCGGCGGCCATCCCGCGCAGGTGAAATATGGCGGCGGCTACACCGGCAATGTCTGCACCGAGGATCTGATCAATCTGCTCGAGTCGCTCGGCATTCGCACCGGCATCGATCTCGACGGATTGCTGGAGACCGCACACTTGTGCGAGCAGACGCTCGGCCGCGAGTTGCATGGGCGGGTCACCCGAAGCGGGCTCAATCCGTTGCTTCGGCAGGCGCGCTAGGAGTGCTTGGCGGGGAATGACCTGCAAGACGGTGGATCACCCAGCCCGGATCGCTACACTGGTAAAACGCTCAACGAAAATACGGGGGGAGGACGACAATGACCACACGCAGGGACTTCATCGGCGGTATGACGGGTGCCATGGCCGGCGTCGCGTTCGTCGGCTGTGAGCTGCTGAATGCGACGCATGTGCATGCCCAGCCCGCGCCCAGGCGCCGCGAGGTGGTGGTCAACGGCCGCCGCGTGAAGACCGTCGACGTGCATGCGCATTGCGCCTTCCCGGACGCCATGGCCTTGATGGGCCTCAAGGTGAATCCCGAAACCCTGGTCATGGGCGCCGAGCGCATCAAGGCCATGGACGAGCAGGGCATCGATGTCGAGGCGCTGAGCATCAACGCCTTCTGGTACAAGGCCGACCGCGACCTCGCACGCCAGCTCATCAAGCTGCAGAACGAGAAGCTCGCCGCTCTGTGCGCGGCGCAGCCGGACCGCTTTGTCGCATTTGCCTCGGTCGCGCTGCAGCACCCGGATCTGGCCGCCGAGCAGCTCGACGACGCCGTGAAGAAGCTCGGGCTGCGGGGCGCGGCGATCGGCGGCAGCGTGAACGGCGAGGAGCTTTCCGATCCGAAGTTTCACCCATTCTGGGCAAAGGCGGAGGAACTGGGCTGCCTGGTCTTCATCCATCCGCAGGCCAACCCTGACTTCGAGAAGCGGCTGAAGGGCAATGGCGGATTGATCAATGTCATCGGCAATCCGCTCGAAACGACGATCGCGCTCTCGCACATGATCTACGAAGGAACCTTGGACCGGTTTCCCGGGCTGAAGATCTGCGCGGCCCACGGCGGCGGCTACCTGCCCTCCTACGCCGCGCGATCGGACGCCGGCTGCACCACCTTTCCGGAGCGCTGCTCCGCCGTGCAGATCAAGAAGAAGCCGACGGAATATCTGCGGCAGCTCTATTTCGATTCCATCATCTTCACGTCGGAGGCGCTGCGACATCTGGTTGCAGAGGTCGGCGCCAGCCAGATCGTCATGGGGACGGACTATCCATTCCCATGGACCAAGACCTCGGTCGATCACATCCTCAGCACGCCGGGCCTGAGCGATACTGACCGCGCGGCGATGCTGGGCGATACCGCCGCGAAGCTGCTGGCGATCAAGTCGTAGCCGCGAGGCCCGCCATGCGACCGTCGCGTCGTCGTTTGCTTGCTCTGACGGGCGCTGCCGCCGTGCTCCCGGCAGCGGCACGAATGGCGGCGGCGCAACCCTATCCGACCCGGCCGGTGCGCCTGATGGTCGGTTTTCCCGCCGGCGGCCCGAACGACATTCTTGCGCGCCTGATCGCACAATGGCTGACGGATCGGCTCGGTCGGCCGTTCGTGGTCGAGAACCGGCCTGGCGCTTCCGGCAATATCGCTACCGAGGCGGTCGTGCGCGCGCCCGCCGACGGTTACACGCTTCTGCTTGTCGGTCCGGCCAACGCGATCGGCGCTTCGCTCTATGCCAATCTCAGCTTCAACTTTCTGCGCGACATCGCGCCGGTCGCAGGGATCACCCGCGAACCTTTGGTCATGGTGGTCCACCCATCGGTGCCGGCGAGGACGGTCGCGCAGTTCATCGCCGATGCGAAGGCCCATGCCGGCCCGATCAAGATGGCCTCGACCGGCAACGGCAGTTCGCCGCATGTCTCGGGCGAGCTGTTCAAGATGATGACCGGTCTCGACCTGCCGGTCGTGCATTACGCCGGCGGGGGCCCCGCGCTCAAGGCCATGATCGAGGGGCAGGCACAGGTCATGTTCGAGCCGATGTCGGCGGCGATCGATCCGGTCAGGAGCGGCAAGCTTCGCCCGCTGGCGGTGACCACGACGACGCGCGCCGCGGCGCTGCCCCACGTCCCCCCGCTCGCCGATGCCGTGCCGGGCTATGAGGCGAGCGCAGTGACCGGCATCGGTGCGCCCAAGGAGACCCCGGCCGAGATCATCGCCACGCTCAACACGGCCATCAATGCGGCCTTTGCCGATCCCACGATGAAGGCGCGGCTTGCCGACACTGGCGGCACGATGCTCGCGGGCTCGCCCGCCGAGTTTGGCCGGCTCCTCGTACAGGAAACCGAGAAGTGGGCCGAGGTGGTCAAGTCTTCCGGCGCCAAGCCGGACTAGGCTGACGCAGGCGACGGTGTGACGGCGGCGCGCCCCGGCCACAGGGCGTCCCTGACGGGCCACTCGTTTTGCCGGTCCCCTGGGCTTATTATTTATCGTTTGGCGGCCATCGAGAGAAGAAAACGGGGTCGCGCGGGGAGGAGATGCCAATGCAAGTGACGCACGAGCCATGGCTCGTCGCGCTCTCGCTCATCGTGGCGATCCAGGGAGCCTATGTCGGCTTGAGTCTGGCCGTACAGGTCGGTGGGAGCGCCGGCTTGCGCCGACGCCTCCTGCTCGCGGGCGCCGCCTTCTCATTGGCGGTCGCAATCTGGTCGATGCATTTCGTCGGCATGCTGGCGACGCGCTTGCCGTTCCCCGTCGACTATCTCGTCTTTCCCACGCTGCTGTCATTCCTTGTCTGTGTTCTCGTGGTTGGAGCCGCGGTGTTCACAGTCAGCGCCGGCCCGCCGACCCGGGGCCGTCTGGTTGCCGCCGCGGCCGCCATGGGAGGCGGCATCGTGTCGATGCATTACATCGGAATGAGCGCGCTGCATGCCAGCGCACACTTGCAGCACGCGGTGCCATTCGTCGTCGCGAGCGCGGTGATCGCGGTCGCCGCGTCGGGGCTGGCGCTCTGGCTTGCAGGCGGCCGTGGCGGCCGGCCTCCCCTGCTCCTCTCGGCAAGTGCGCTCGGCGCTGCGATCTCGGGCATGCACTACACCGCGATGGCGGGCTTGACCCTGCACTCCATCGCGCAGCCGCAGATCAGCGCGCCCGCGCTGTCGAGCGATCTGCTCGCCATCGTGGTCGCAATCGTCGCCTTCGGTGTCTCCGGAATCTTCCTGCTGACTTTGGTGCCGGATCGGTCCGCAGGTCAGGGCGATGCGCCGGCGCCGCCGCCGGAAGGCGTGCAGGTTCGCACCCAGGCTGCCGTCGGCGTCGCGGCTTCAACAGCGCCGACCGCCGGCAAGGCGTCCCCGGGATCAGCCGAGCTGGGGCGGGGTTCTTATGGACCCCTCGGGGGGGCCGGCGGGCCGCCGCGCCGTTTTGCGCGACATCTTCCGGTGGAGCGCGACGGCCTCACGCATTACGTCCCCGTGGACACCGTGGTCGCCGTGCACGCCAATGCCCATTACACATATATTTTCGACGGGACCACGAAGCTGTTCTGCCCGCTGCCGATCAGCGACGTAGAGGCCCGGCTCGACGCCAGCCGGTTCCTGCGGGTGCACCGCAGCCACATCGTCAATATCGAGCGCGTGGTGAGGCTGAAGCGGGCCGGCGACAACGGCGTGGTCGAACTGGACGCCGCGGATGCCTATGCGGTTCCGGTCAGCCGCAGTCGGGTTGGGTGGCTGAAATCGCGGATGGGCTCAAAACCAAGCGAAAGCGAAGTCGCGCACCAATCGCCGTGAATTCCGACAGCAGCGCTGACGCATTTCGTGCAAATCCACCGCGCTTCGTGCGCTGAGGGGTTGCCTTCGTGCAGAAGCAATTGTCGCTGCAGCGCACCCTTCGCCACACTGGAATGCCTCAAGAATAGCGAACTGACGCCGGCTCTCTGCGGCGAAGCCCGCCGCACGTTCGGCGCGGCACCGGGAGGACTTACCGTGATCCCTGGACCCTTCGCCTACCATCACCCGACCTCGGTCAAGGATGCGCTCGCCCTGCTCGCCGATCTCGGCGACGAGGCGCGCCCCCTCGCCGGCGGACACAGCCTGATCCCGATGATGAAGCTTCGCCTCGCGACGCCCGGTCATCTGGTTGATCTCGCCGGCGTCGCGGATCTGAAAGGCATCCGCGCCGAGGGTGGCGATATCGTCATCGGCGCCATGACCACCCAGCACGAACTGGTGGGCTCCGATCTGCTGGCGCAGAAAATCCCGATCCTGCGTGAGACTTCGCTGCTCATTGCCGACCCGCAGGTGCGTTACGTCGGCACGCTCGGGGGCAACGTCGCCAATGGCGATCCCGGCAATGACATGCCGGCGGTGATGCTATGCCTCGGTGCGACCTATCACGTCTCCGGTAAGGGCGGCGATCGCCGCGTCGCGGCACGCGAATTCTATCAGGGCGCCTATTTCACCGCGCTGGAGCCGGGCGAGATCCTCAGCGCGATCCGTATCCCGGTGCCGGTCGCCGGGCACGGCCACGCCTACCAGAAGCTCAAGCGAAAGATCGGCGACTATGCCACCGCCGCCGCCGCCGTGGTGTTGACGCTTAAGGGCGGCGGAGAGGTCGCAAGCTGCTCGATCGGCCTCACCAACGTGGCCGAGACGCCGCTGTGGGCCGAGGAAGCCGCGAACATCCTCGTCGGCTCGCGGCTCGACGCCGCGACCGTCAAGCAAGCGGTCGCGGCGGCGGAAGCGATCACCTCCCCCGCATCCGACCAGCGCGGCCCCGCGCAATACCGCACCAAGATGGCGGGCGTGATGCTGGCCCGCGCGCTCACGCGCGCCAAAGCACGCGCCCGGCCCTGAGGAGAGACATCATGGCGAAAACCCAGATATCCATGACGGTGAACGGTGCGGCCGTGGACGCGCTGGTCGAGCCGCGCACCCTGCTGATCCACTTCCTGCGAGAGCAGCTCAATCTCACCGGCCCGCATATCGGCTGCGACACCAGCCATTGCGGGGCCTGCACCGTCGACCTCGACGGCAGATCGGTGAAGTCGTGCACCATGTTTGCGGTGCAGGCGACCGGCGCCGACATCCGCACCATCGAAGGCATGGCCAACGCCGACGGCACATTGCATGCTCTGCAGGAAGGCTTCCGCGAGATGCACGGCCTGCAATGCGGCTTCTGTACGCCGGGTATGATCGTGCGCGCCTACCGGCTGCTGCAGGAGAACGCCAGTCCCAGCGAAGAGGAGATCCGCTTCGGCATTTCCGGTAACCTCTGCCGCTGCACGGGCTACCAGAACATCGTCAAGGCCATTCAGTACGCCGCCGCCAAGCTCAACGGTGTGCCGTTCCAGGAGGCCGCAGAATGACCAACCCGACCCCCACCTCCGCCGAGCGCGCCGAAAAGCTCCAGGGAATGGGCTGCAAGCGCAAGCGCGTCGAGGACATCCGCTTCATCCAGGGCAAAGGCAATTACGTCGACGACCTGAAATTGCCGGGCATGCTCTACGGCGACTTCACGCGGTCGCCGCACGCGCACGCGCGCATCAAGAACATCGACGCCAGTAAGGCCAAGGCGGTTCCGGGCGTGCTCGCGGTGCTCACCGCAGCCGATCTGAAGCCGCTCAACCTGCACTACATGCCGACGCTCGCCGGCGACGTGCAGGCCGTGCTCGCCGAGGAGAAGGTGCTCTACCAGAACCAGGAAGTCGCTTTCGTGGTCGCGGACGACCGCTACACCGCCGCGGACGGCGCCGACCTGGTCGAGGTCGAATACGAGGGGCTGCCCTGCAACGTCGACTCCTTCAAGGCGATGGCGCCTGACGCCCCGGTGCTGCGCGACGATCTCGCGGGCAAGACCGAAGGAGCGCACGGCGCGCGCAAGCACCACAACCACGTCTTCACCTGGCAGATGGGTGACAAGGATGGGACCGACGCCGCGTTCCGCAAGGCCGACGTCACGATCAAGGAGGTGATCTCGTATCAGCGGGTCCACCCCTGCCCGCTCGAGACCTGCCAGTGCGTCGCCTCATTCGACAAAATCAAGGGCGAGCTGACGGTGTGGGGCACGTTCCAGGCGCCGCACGTCATCCGAACGGTGGCCTCCCTGATCTCGAAGATTCCCGAGCACAAGATCCACGTGATCGCCCCGGACATCGGTGGCGGTTTCGGCAACAAGGTCGGCGCCTATTCCGGCTACATCTGCGCAATCGTCGCCTCGATCGTAACCGGCCGGCCGGTCAAGTGGGTCGAGGACCGCATCGAGAACCTCTCGACGACTGCGTTCGCGCGCGACTACCACATGACCGCCGAGATCGCCGCCACGAAGGACGGCAAGGTGACGGCGCTGCGCGTCTACACCATCGCGGACCACGGCGCCTTCGACGCCTGCGCCGATCCGACCAAGTGGCCGGCGGGCTTCTTCAATATCGTCACGGGATCGTACGATTTCCCGGTCGCGCATGTGCACGTGGACGGGGTCTACACCAACAAGGCGCCCGGGGGCGTCGCTTACCGGTGCTCGTTTCGCGTGACCGAGGCCGCCTACTGCATCGAGCGGGCCATGGACATCATGGCGCGCAAGCTCGGCATGGATCCGGCGGAACTGCGGATGAAAAACCTGATCCGGCGCGAGCAGTTTCCCTACACCTCGGCGCTCGGCTGGGAATACGATTCCGGCGACTATCACACCGCCCTGCGCAAGGCGATGGACTCCGTCGGCTACCAGAAACTGCGCGCCGAGCAGAAGGCCAAGCAGGACGCCTTCAGGCGCGGCGAGACGCGCGAGCTAATGGGTATCGGCGTCGCCTTCTTCACCGAGATCGTCGGTGCCGGACCGTCGCGCAATTGCGATATTCTCGGGATCGCGATGTTCGACTCCGCCGAAATCCGCATCCACCCCACCGGCACGGCGATCGCGCGGCTCGGCACCAAGTCGCAAGGCCAGGGCCACGAGACGACCTACGCGCAGATCGTCGCGACGGAATTGGGCCTGCCGGCAGACAACATCACGATCGAGGAAGGCAACACCGACACCGCGCCGTATGGGCTCGGCACCTACGGCTCGCGCTCGACGCCGGTGTCCGGCGCCGCCACCGCCATGGCGGCCCGCAAGATCAAAGCCAAGGCGCAGATGATTGCCGCGCATCTCCTCGAGGTGCACGACGACGACCTGGAATGGGACGTGGATCGCTTCCGGGTGAAGGGCAATCCGGAGCGGTTCAAGACCATGATCGAACTCGCCTGGGCCGCCTATAACAGCGTGCCGCCCGGCATGGAGCCAGGGCTCGAAGCCGTGAACTACTACGATCCGCCCAACATGACTTTTCCATTCGGCGCCTATATCTGCGTCCTGGACGTGGACGTCGACACCGGCGAGACCAAGGTGCGCCGGTTCTACGCGCTCGACGATTGCGGCACGCGCATCAACCCGATGATCATCGAAGGGCAGATTCATGGCGGCCTGACCGAAGCCTTCGGCATCGCGATGGGCCAGGAGATCCACTACGACGAGGACGGCAACGTCACGACCGCATCGCTGATGGACTATTTCCTGCCGACCGCGGTCGAGACGCCGCATTGGGAAACCGACTGGACCACCACGCCGTCGCCGCATCACCCCATCGGCGCGAAAGGCGTCGGCGAGAGCCCGAACGTCGGCGGCGTTCCGTGCTTTGCCAATGCCGTGAACGACGCGTTCGCGTTCCTCGGCGCGACCCACATCCCGATGCCGCACGACCACTGGCGCACCTGGATGGCGGCGGACAAGCTCGGACTGCATGGATAGAGCCCGTGCTTTCCCTGGCTTCGGCAGCAGCCGTCAGCCCGTAAGGCTGCCGGCAAGCGATCGGCGGTCCGTCATCCCCATGGCGCGGACCGCCTCGGCTTGCCATATCCGGGATCATGGTCCCCGGGTCCGCGCACTTGGCGGGTCGCATAATAAAGGACGGTATTCTGCGCCATGATGCTGCCGCGCGAAGCCATCGCTGATCGCCTCGCCGCTGTCGGCTACATTGCCGACCGCGACATCGCGACCGCGCTGTGGCTGATGGAGTTCCTGAAGCGTCCGCTGCTGCTCGAAGGCGAGGCCGGCGTCGGTAAGACCGAGGTGGCCAAGGCGCTCGCCGCCGTGCACGGCGCCGAGCTCATCCGCCTGCAATGCTACGAGGGTCTCGACCAACAGGCGGCGCTCTACGAGTGGAACTATCAGCGCCAGCTCCTCGCCATCAAGACGCGCGAAGGAATCGGCGAGAATGCCGATGCGATCGAGGAGCACATCTTCTCCGAGCGCTACCTGCTGGAGCGCCCGCTGCTTGCTGCGATCCGGCGCGAAAAGCCGCCGGTGCTGCTGATTGACGAGGTCGACCGCGCGGACGAGGAATTCGAGGCGTTCTTGCTGGAGCTGCTCTCCGACTTCCAGGTGAGCATCCCGGAGCTCGGCACCATCCGCGCGTTGTCGATTCCGCGCGTACTGCTGACCTCGAACGGCACGCGCGAGCTGTCTGACGCGCTGCGCCGGCGCTGCCTCTATCACTACGTCGACTTTCCCGATGTCGAGCGCGAAGCGCGCATCATTCTGGCGCGACTGCCCGGCATCGACAGCGCCCTCGCCGCGCAGGTCGCCGCCATGGTGGCGGCGGTGCGCAAGGAGGATTTACGCAAGGTCCCCGGCGTCGCCGAGACGCTCGATTGGGCGGCAACGCTCGCCGGCCTCGCGGTGCACGACCTGCGTCAGGAGCCGGAGGCCGTGCACGAGACGATGATGTGCCTGCTCAAGACCCACGAAGACCGGTCGCGCATCACGCGCGAGGTGACCGAGCGGCTGCTCGGGAAGGTGGCGTGAGATGAGCTCCCCGCACGCCGGTACCGAAGACCTCGGCGCATCGGCCCGCCAGCGGCTTGCCGGTTTCGCCCACGTGCTGCGCGCCAACGGCTTCAAGGTCGGCATCGCCGAGACCCGCGACGCGCTTGCTATCCTGGCGTCGCCGGCCGCCGCGCGGCCATCGTCACTCGAGGCGGCATTGCGCGCGCTGTTCTGCGCGACCCATTCGGACTGGGAAAAATTCGATGAGATCTTTCAGGCGTTCTGGCGCGGGCGGGGCACGCGCCGCGCCCAAAGCCTGACCGGGAGCGCCGATGGCAAGCCGCCATCGCGGCGCCTGGCCGACGCAGGCGCCGCGCAAGGCGCCGCGGGCCAACCCGATCACGTGCAGCGTCTTGGCGGCGACGAAGGCGCGGCCGAAGGACGCGGCCGGCGCGAAGGCGCCTCCAGCGTCGACAACCTCCTCGCCGCCGATCTGCGCCACGTCACCGATCCCGCCGATGTCGCACGCGCGAACGCGCTGGCGGCGCGGCTCGCGCGCACGATGCGTGCGCGGCTGGTGCGGCGCGAGCAGGTACGCCGGCATGGACGTCGACTCGACCTGCGCCGCACCATCCACCGCAATGTCAGCCACGGCGGCACACCGATCGACCTCGCCTGGCGGCGGCGAAAGATCAAGCCGCTGCGGCTCGTCGTGCTGCTCGATGCCTCGGGCTCGATGAACCTCTACACCGCTTTCTTCGTGCGTTTCCTGCACGGGGTGGTCGATGCCTTCCGCGAAGCCGAAGCCTTCGTGTTTCATACTCGGCTGGCGCATGTGTCGGCCTCGTTGCGCGACCGCGACGTGGCGCGCGCCGTCGACCGCCTCGGCCTGATGGCGCAGGGGATCGGCGGCGGCACGCGCATCGGCGACAGCCTCGCCACCTTCAACCGCTGGCACGCCCGGCGCCTGATCAATTCGCGCACCGCCGTGATGATCGTGTCGGACGGCTACGACACCGGCGAGCCGGAACGGCTCGGCGCCGAGATGCGACGCCTGCGGCGGCGCTGCCGCCGCATCATCTGGCTCAACCCGCTAATCGGCTGGCGCGACTACAGCCCGCAGGCGCGCGGCATGCAGGCGGCGCTGCCCTACGTCGACCTGTTCGCGCCGGCGCACAACCTCGAGAGCCTTGCCGCGCTCGAGCCGTACCTCGCGAGGATCTGATCATGAGCGATCATGTGACCGATATTCTCGACACGATCTCCACCAGGAAGGCCCAAGGCGAGCCATTCGCCCTGGCGACGGTCGTGCGCACCGTCGCGGCGACGGCGGCGAAGGCCGGCGCCAAGGCGGTGATCCTGCCCGACGGCACCATGTCCGAAGGCTGGATCGGTGGTGGCTGCGCGCGCGCCGCCGTGCTCAAGGCGGCGCGCGAGGCGCTCGCCGACGGCAAGCCGCGGCTCCTGTCGGTACAGCCCCCCGATGCGTTGCAGGACCAGGGCATCCCAGCGGACGAAGAGCGCGGCGGCGTGCGCTTCGCCAAGAACATGTGCCCGAGCGAGGGCTCCATGGACATCTTCGTCGAGCCGGTCTTGCCGCGCCCGCAGATCGTGATCTGCGGCGGAAGTCCGGTGGCGGTCGCGATCGCCGATCTCGGCCGGCGCATCGGCTTCGACGTCACAGTGTGCGCGCCGGCGGCCGAGCAGGCCGCCTTCGGCGAGGTCGAGCGCCGGATCGAAGGGTATGCCCTGCCGGTGACGGAAGCCGGTGGGCGTTTCGTCGTGGTCTCGACCCAGGGCCGTGGCGACGAGGCCGCGCTGCAGGCGGCACTCGCCGTTGACGCCGACTACGTTGCGTTCGTCGGCAGCCGCAAGAAGGCCGATGCTCTCAAGGCCGTCCTCGGGCAGCGCGGCGTCGCGTCCGAGCGCCTGGCAAAGCTCAAGGCACCCGCCGGTCTCGATCTCGGCGCAATCGCGCCGGAGGAGATCGCGGTCTCGATCATCGCCGAAATCGTGGCCGCGCGTCGCGGGAGGCAACTACGAGAAATCCGAGAGACCTAGGCTCTGGATCGCTGGCTGCAGTTGGCGATGCCGGCAACGCCGAGCTTGGCCACCGCCGCCTCGAGCCTCATCACCGGCCCGCGACGCGAGGCGGCGCCGGCAGGGAGAGGTCCGACGGCGTCGATTGCCAAAGCTTTCCGCTTCTTCCTCTTCGGTAGCCGTATTCGAACAATTGCTGCATGTAGGTGGGATCGAAGCCGATGGAGGTGGACTTCGGATAGTCGGGATCGATCGACGCCAGGTTGAACTCCCAGTTGCGGCGTTTGGCAAACTGGTAGGACGCAAGCAGAGCATTGCGCGTATTGGCGCGAACCGAGGTCTCGAACGAGCGTGCCGCGATCAGCACCGTGGAGGGCGTCACGACTTCGAAGTCCGGCGCCAGCTTGCCGTTCATCACAATATAGACCTTCGGCCGCGCGTCCGGCGCAAACAACGGCGTACCGGATAGCAGCGCTGCCTCGGGCACGATGAGCACGTTCGTCGTCACGCCGCCGTCGACATGCATTTCCGCAAAACGTTTTCCGTCCGCCTCGACATCGATGAGAACGGGCGAGAACACGCCCGGAACGCTCGCCGATGCGGTCAGAACGTTGCGGAAAAGTTCGAGCGCTCCCGGCTCGCCGCTCGCGGCGATCTTGCCCATATCCCAGATCGCGGTGCGTTGCGCGTCGATATTTGTGGTCACGACATAGAGACGCCGTCCCCTGCGATATTCTCGCGCAATCGCCTCGAGCAACGCCGCATCGACATGCCGCGCGATCAAGTCGCGCAAAGGCGCCGTCTTGAACAGGCTGGTGCCGAACAGTCCTGCCAACCCGTCGGATTGAAGCAAATTCGCCATCTCGCCGCTGGCAAAGACGCTTCTCAGCGTCTCGTCGTAGGCCGCTCCCACGAACGCAAAGGGGGCGATCAACGCGCCGGCGCTGGCTCCGGTCACCACCGCGAATTGCGGCCGCGTGCCGCGCGCGGACCATCCCGCCAGAAGACCGGCACCGAACGCGCCGTCGGCGCCGCCGCCCGATAGCGCCAGTGCGGTCGGTTGCTTCAGCGCGACACTGGAGACGACGGGTGATCGTCCGGTGCCGATGGCCGGATCATCGGCCCACACGCGGGCGTCCGGAATCCCGGGAATGACGGCCGCTGCCTGTTCCTGCGGCGTATAGGGAATGCGCGTCACGGTTGCGCAGCCCACAAGGACCGCGGCGCAGGCGGCAACCGCGAACGGACGGAGCACGCGTCTCATTATTCCTGCGACATTGGCCCCGATACTCACGTGGCCGACGCCGATCCCCCGTTTTCAGCCCTTAATTCCGGCCCGCCGACAAGACCACCATCGGCTTGGTTTTGGCTAAGCCAGTGCCCCGTCATGGGACGATGGTGAGTAGGGGGTAAAAGGGGCGGCGGAGTGGTGAAGATCGGACGAAGGCCGGCGACCGCCGGGCGAAAATTCGCCGACCACGTGCAACGTCCAATGATGCGTTCACGAGGCCGTGTTTGCGCCCACCGCCTCGGCGACGGCGCGCACCAGCGCGACCGGATCGGTGAATGCGGCGATGCCGGCGCCGCCAAGCTTCGCCACCGCGGCCTCGGCGCTCATCTTGCGCGCGGCGGCATGGCCGGCGGCAATGCCGACGAACAGCGGCTTCGGCAACGGCTCGGCCGCAACCCATGCCAGCAGCGCGTCCATCCGGTCGGCGAGCGAGCGCGAGGCCAGCACGGTCTGGAACACGATCGCCCGCACCTTCGGCCGCTGCGCGATCGCCCGCGCGATGCGCAGCCGTTCGGCCATGGTCTCGTCGGGCGCGCCGCGGAGGTTATCCATAAAGCATGCGGCGGTGAGCCCGTGGTCGGCGAGCAGGTCCATCATCATCATGCCGAGACCGGCGCCGGCGGTCACCAGGGCGACATCGCCATCGATCTCCACGAGTTGAAAGCCGAGCTCACGCGCGCTGCGCTCGAGCGGAGTCAGCGCGCGCTCCGCCAGGACGCGGCTCACCGGAAACTCTTCGGGATCGTGACGGAATGCTGCGCTGTCGTCGCGGATCATCTTGGCATCGCAGGCAACGAGGCGCCCGTCTGCGGTGAGCACCAGCGGGTTGATCTCGAGCAGCTCCAGATCCTCGCGCCGCGCGATCTCCGGCAGGCGGGCGGCATAACGCGCGAGCCGCGCGGCAATGCCGGGCGCAAACAGCTTGGCCAGTTCAGGATAGAGCGCATCCGCGGTCACGCCGGCGGCGGCACCGAGCGCAATCCGCGCCAGCGCCCCGGTGGCCTCAACGTCCTCGCCGCCCTCCGCCGCGACCAGCAGTTCGAGCCCCTGACGCGTTCCGTCGATGCGCACCGCCAGGTAGATCTCGCGCGCGATCTCCATCGCCTCCTCAAGCAGGAGCGGCGCTGTGGGATCGCCGAGCGCATCCGCGATGCGCTGGCGTGCGGGAGCGAGCTCCGCCAGATCAGCGAGCCGGCGCACCAGCCCGCGCTTGCCACGACCACCTTCCAGCACCTGCGCCTTGAGGATATGCCCTGGCCATTGCGCGGCTTCCGCGGGCGCAGGGTCGCCTGCATCGAGCAGCACGCCGCGTGGGACGGCAATCCCGTGGCGGCGCAACAAGGCTTTCCCGTCGATCTCGGCCAAGCGCATAATGCAAGTCCCCTGCCCGCGCCGCCCCGGCGCCTTTTCTCTTTGGACGTTAGCATGCCGCACTCCGACTTCGAGCGCTTGCCCTTTCTCGGCCCCGAGCCGTGGCAGGTGGCGGTGATCAATCCGACCGGCCGCTATGCCCGCAACCAGGTAGCGGGGCTGATCGCCGCCGGCACGCCGCTCGTCGGCGGCGTCGCGCTCGGGCGCGGCGGCGACGCCATGGACGGACTGGCGCTTTACGACCGCGTCGCTGATCTTCCCGCACGGCCGAACGTGGCGGTGCTCTATACCCCCGCCGAAGGCGTGCGCGACGCGGTCGCGGCCTGCGCCGCCGCGCGCATCCGCACGATCGTGGCAGTCGCCGAATACGTGCCGGTACACGACGCGCTCGACGCCGCCATGGCCGCGCGCGCCGCCGGGTCCTGGCTGATCGGCCCCAACACGCTCGGAATGTTCGTGCCCGGCCGCGGGCTGCTCGGCTCGATCGCGCCGAGCTTCTGCAAGCCCGGTCGCCTCGCGGTGATCACCCGCAGCGGCACTCTCACCCTCGCCATGGCGCGGCAACTGACGCTGGCCGGCATCGGCCAGAGCCTGGTCGCCCACATCGGCGGCGATACGGTGGTCGGGCGCAACCCGCACGAATATCTCGGCGCGCTCGCGCATGATCCGAGCACAGACGCGGTGCTTTATTGCGGGGAGATCGGCGGCGACAAGGAATATGCCTTTGCCGAAACGATGCGCGAATTTTCCAAGCCGGTGGTTGCGATGGTGGTCGGGCGTCATGCGCCCGCCGAGAAGCGCATGGGCCATGCCGGCGCGCTCGTCGGCAGCGCGCGTGAAGGCGCGGCCGCGAAGCTTGCGGCACTCGCCGCTGCGGGATGCCGGGTCGTCACGGGGCCGGAGCAGGCGGTCGCGACGCTGGCCGCACTTGGATTGAGAACCTGAATTGCGTCGCGTTGAATCGCTACAGAGCGATGGGGCATTGAAAGATGAGGAGCCGATAGCATGACGCTAGCCTGGACATATCTGATCGCCGCCGGTTTGGTCGAGATCGGTTGGCCCATTGGACTCAAGTGGGCACAAGGAGCGCAAGACGCGCGCGGGACCATTTCCGGGATCGCGCTGGCCGTCGTGTGCATGGCCCTGAGCGGCGCGCTGCTATATTTGGCCCAGAAGCAAATCTCGCTTGGCACATCCTACGCGGTGTGGACCGGTATCGGTGCCGCGGGCACCTTCGTGATCGGCGTGTGGTTTTTCGGCGACCCAAACAGCGTCGGTCGTTGGTTCGGCGCCGCCCTCATCATCGCCGGCGTCGCGACGCTGAAGCTCGCGTACTGAATGACGACCGACGATCTCAACATTTTGACACGCGCTGTCGCCACCACGGCCGTACGAGCCATCGTTGCTAAAATGCCATGATCACCGCCGGCTTCCTTGGCATCTTCACCATTCCGGGACTCTACGTCCTGTTCCAGTCATGGCGCGAATGGGCAAAGAAGATTGCGGCAGCGCGCGCGAAAAGGGCGCCACTGGACGAGCATGCAATCGTGAAAGCCAGAGCCGAGGGGCGAACCGGTCACCCTGACCCGGACGTCGCTACCTGCTGCCGATCACGGCGACACCCTGAATCTCGATCTTGGCGTCGGGATTGGCCAGTCCGGCGATGGTGATAAGGGCGCTGCCGGGGAAATTGTCGCCGAATATCTCCCGGCGGATCTGGGTAAGGCGGTCGCCGTAGCGCACGTCGGTGATGAACACCGTCATCTGCACCATGTCGCCAAGCTTGCCACCGGCTTTTTCGAGGGTAGCATTGAGCAGCTTGAAGATCTGCCGCGTCTGACCCTCGAAGTCGCCGGCAAGCGACTTGCCGGCATCGTCGACCGTCGCGGTCTGGCCGGCAAGCCACACGGTTTTGCCGCCCTCGGTGATGACCGCCTGCGAATAGCCGCGCTGCTGCGGGCGCTCCGCTTTGATGAAATCCTTGGCGTGCAGCGGAACCGCCGCGCCGAACAGCAGGAGCGCCGCTACAATGCCGATTGACGCACGTGAGAATGCCGCCGAAATCATCTTCGTCTCCCAGTTGATTGGATCTCCCGGCGCAGCGGTGCCGCCGCACCGCAGCTATTTACCGATGCGGTCCGGCCCTTGCGCCAGCATGTTGATGCGATAGAGGCCTTCCCGCGCGGTGATGTAAAGCACGCGCTTGTCCGGTCCGGCGAATGCCGCATTGGCGGGCTGACGCGGCACCTTGATCGTGCCGAGATACTTGCCGGCGGCATCGAACACCTGAACGCCGGCAACGGTGGTGACGTAGAGGCGATCCTCGCGATCAAGCGCCATACCGTCGGCGCCGCTTTCCTTGCCCTCGGGGATGTCGCGCAACTGCGTGAACGCGCGCTTGTTTTTGACGCTGCCGTCGGGCTGCACGTCGTAGGCGTAGACCGTCGGCCCGAGCGTATCGTCGACGATGAGGGTCTTGCCATCGCGCGTCAGCGTCACGCCGTTCGGCCGCGCGATCTGATCGTCGATGACGATCGGTTCCCTCGCGCCCGCCGGCAGATAATAGACGTAAGCGGTGCGGCCGGGCACGACCGGGCGCGGGCCGGGGTCGGTGATGTAGAGGCCGCCCTTGGCGTCCACGAACACGTCATTGGGTGACAGAAACGGCTTGCCCGTAATGCCCTCGGTGACCGTCGTTACGGCGCCGTCGCGCCCGCGCACGCTGATCCGTTTGCCCTGACCTTCTGCCGCCAGCAGATCGCCCTCGCGCGTCAGTGCGAGCCCGTTGGCGCCATTGGTCTGCTCATGCACCACACTGATCTTGCCGCCGGGATCGAGACGGTAGATTCGGTTGGGACGGATATCGGAGAAGTAAAGCCCGCCGTCGGACGTGCCGACCGGCCCTTCGGTGAACACGAAGCCCTCCTGCACCAGCTCGGGCGCAGCGCCCGCCGCCACGACACCCGCGATCCCGGACGGTGATTGCGCATATGCGGCTCCGGCAAGCAGCATGACTACGCCAGCCGCGCCCAATGCCATGATCGTTTGCGGCGTACCCGATCTTCGATGGCTGGTGAGCGTCGTTTCCGCCGGCATGTCTTCCTCCCGATGTTGTTGTTATGACCGTCGCTATTCGATCTTGAGCCCGATATCCGGAATGATCTGTTTCCAGCGCGGCACCTCAACTTCCATCCGTGCGCGCAGCGCGTCGGCCGGCAGCAGCATCATCGTCATGCCGAGCGCGGCGGCTTTCTCCTTGAGCGCCGCATTCGCGCGCGCC
>DASSJW010000001.1:0-6450 GCA_035690995.1 Xanthobacteraceae bacterium | reverse complement strand
CCAGAAGGATGCCCGCGTTGACCAGCTCTTCGTTGTACTTGCCCATGGCCTCGAGCAGCTCGGTCGAGGGCATGATCCCCGCTTCGCTGTCCTTCGTCGCCTTCACCAGAACCATGACGCGCATCGGCTTGTCTCCTCTGCTTGTCGAGGCCGCACCGGCCTCCTTGTTCGGACGACGAACGAGCTTCGGCGGGATCGACATCCCGCCAAAAGTTTTTTTGCGCGAAAGGGGCTGGAGGGTTCCCGCGCGATCGTCCATGGCGGGTGGAACGCCATCAGCCGCATCCTGGCCTCTACTCGCCCCATGAATGCGCCAAGACTTCGTCAGTACCGGCTACGGTTCTGATCGCAAGCCCATCCGATGGCGCAGAGCGCGGACCTGCTCGGGCAGCACGCCCATACCCGCCATCAGCATCGCCGCGACAGGGATTTGCCGGCAGGTCGCTAAACGCACCGCGGCGCGCTTGGCCATCGGATGGGTGGTGTGGAGGGAATGCGCCGTTCGAATTGCCCGAGGTGACGGCAGTCGTCCGCGCCACCCGCCTGCCTTGCCAGAACATCGGAAAGGCGCAAAAATTCACGCCGGTCGGGGTTCATCTGGAGAATCTCGGTTTAAAGGAATCCGGCTTTGTCGAAGGCCAGAATGCGGCTGTCGAATTCCGTTCTGCGGAGGGACAGTTTGATCGTTTTCCGGCGCCCGCGTCCGAACTGCTGCGTCGTAACTTGGCCGTGCTCGTTGTGACGAGCAGTGCGGGGGCGCGGGCCGCAAAGCAGGCCACATCAACACTTCCGATAGTGTTTTCTGTCAGTGACGATCTCACCGATCCCGGTATCGTCGGCAGTCTCAATCGGCCAGAGCGCAATGCAACTGGTGTTTACCAATTCACCTCCGGGCTCGAGGTGAAACGATTGGGATTGCGGCGCGAAATGGTTCCCCAGGCCACTTCCATCGCCGTGCTCGTCGACCCTCCCCATTCTTCAATATCAGGCGCGAGCAGATTGTCGCACTGGCGGCGCGTCATGCGGTGCCAGCAATCTATGAATGGCGCGACTTCGTCGCGGACGGCGGTCTGATAAGCTATGGCACCAGCCTTGCCGATGCTTATCGTCAGGCTGGCGTCTACGCTGGACGCATTCTCAAGGGAGCGAGGCCAGTTGATTAAATTCGAACTCGTTATCAATCTCAGCACTGCGAAGGCTGCTATCGGCCTCGAAGTCCGACCGTCGCTTCTCGCCCGCGCCCACGAGGTGATCGAATGAAGCGGCGCGAGTTCATCACTTTCCTCGGTGGTGCGGCAGCGGTGTGGCCGCTCGCGGCGCGCGGGCAGCCCATCGGCAGACCGGCCCGCGTCGGCTTATTTGCTTCTGATCCTGAAAACCCTGTCATGGGCCCTGCCAGCGCCGCCTTCTTAGATGAACTGCGCAAGCTGGGCTTTACTGATGGCCAAAATCTCATAATTGACCGCAAATCGACCGCGCAGCACTTGGACGCTCTCGTCACGCAGGCATTGGAGATGGCCCGCGCTAACTCAGATGTGCTGGTCGCTCTGGGTTCGGAAACGACGTTGCAGGCTTGCGCACGGGCGAGCCAGAGCATCCCAATCGTATTCGTGGCAAATAATTACGATCCGATCGCTCGTGGCTATGTGAATAGTCTTCGGAGACCAGGCGGCAATGTCACCGGCGTGTTTCTGCGTCAGACCGAGCTCGCGCAAAAGCAAGTCGAGATATTGAAAGAAGCCCTTCCAGATCGAACTCGATTGGCTGTGCTGTGGGATGCGATTTCTGCCGACCAGTTCGAGGCGGCGGAGCAGCGCGCCAAACTGTTGCAACTGGTAGTGCACTCGCACAAAATGGAGAACCCGCCCTACGACATCCCGGCGGCATTTCGCAGCATTGCCGACCGCGGGGCGGACATGCTGCTGGTTCTGTCCAGCCAATTCCTGGCACGACATCGCGATCAGCTTGCAGGGCATGCCATCGGCGAGCGAATACCCACGATGTTTATCTTCAAGGCTTACGTGCAAGCCGGTGGGCTATTGTCCTATGGCGTAGACAATGTGGCAATGTACCGTCATGGCGCGACTTTTGTGTCAAGGATTCTGAGGGGCGCTAAGCCGGCGGACCTACCTGTCGAGCTACCCACGAAATATGAGATGTCCGTCAACCTAAAGACCGCAAAAGCAATCGGCGTCGAGTTGCCAACCTCAATCCTCCTCCGTGCCGACGAGGTGATCGAGTGAGGAGGCGCGAGTTCATTGCGGGACTTGCCGGCGCGCTCGCGGTGCCAATTGGCCGCGCGGC
The DNA here is from genome assembly GCA_035690995.1 of Xanthobacteraceae bacterium. Classification (GTDB taxonomy): domain Bacteria; phylum Pseudomonadota; class Alphaproteobacteria; order Rhizobiales; family Xanthobacteraceae; genus VAZQ01. Next base: position 4,146 of record DASSJW010000001.1, on the reverse strand, counting down.
GGGGCAGGGAAAGTTAGCACGGATCGGCGCGCTTGCGCTGACACATGCGGATGCAGAAAGTCTGACCAAGGCACTTCGGAACGGATTACGAGAGCAAGGTTATATTGAGGGACAAAACTTTTCCCTCAAAATCAGTTCGGCGGATGGGATCACCGATCGGTTGCCCGAATTGGCGGCGGAGCTGGTTCTTCTGCCCGTCGACGTGATCGTAGCGGCCTTCACGCCGTGCGTCCTGGCGGCAAAGCACGCAACAACAACCATCCCGATTGTCATGGCTGCCGTTGCCGATCCGATAGGAGCGGGACTCGTGCAGAGTCTGGCGCGTCCCGGCGGGAACATCACGGGCTTCTCCAATATGGCCGCTGAGACGGCAGGGAAAAGCGTCGAATTGCTACGGGAAGCGCTGCCTTCGCTTCGCCGAGTGGCGATTCTGGTCAACCCGGACGATCCGTTCACGAGGCCACTCCTGGAGCAGGTCCATCTCGCGGGCAGGACTGCCGGCATCGCGATTTCCCCCGTTGCGATGGTTCGAGGCCCGGATGAGGTGGAGGCCGCGTTCATCAAGATGAAAGAGGAGGGGCGGAAGCCGTCGTCGTTCAAGGCATCTTCTTCTCAAAGACCATTGCCGAACTCGCGATCAAATATCATTTGCCGTCAGCCTCGGTACTACGGCAATTCGCGCAAGCCGGAGGTCTGATGTCGTACGGTGCCGATGTTCCCGAGATTTTTCGCCGCAGCGCCGTCCTCGTACACAGGATTCTACTCGGCGCGAAACCAGCGGACTTGCCTGTTGAACTGCCGACAAAGTTCGAGCTTGTGATCAACCTTAAGACAGCTAAGGCACTCGGTGTTGAGGTGCCTTGGTTCCTGCAGCAACGCGCCGACGAGGTGATCGAATGAAGCGCCGCGAGTTCATCACGCTGCTCGGCGGCGCGGCGGCCGGACGGCGGATCATCTCTGGGTGAGTTTGCCCGCGTTGGCATGCCGACGACGCCAATCCCAAAAAAAACGCGCTTACAGAAAAAGCCGTCGGCGGGAGGAGTAGGGTGGACAGCGCCGGTGCATTCATGGCGGCGCGCCGTTTCGGGAAACCGCTTCGGCCTCAGTACCGCAAGTAACCCAACGCTACACCCCAGATGACGATGAGCGCCGCAAACGAAGCCGCAAAGGCTACCAGTATCCCTGCGTCGCCAGGGCCCAGCCAGGACGATGGGGCCCCCCGTGGGGATGCTGCCGGCTCGGACGCAGGCCCTTCGTCACCGCTTCGAGCACGATCAATATCGGCTCTTAACGGCATGACCGTTGAACCTCGGTTCATGGCGCTCACCTCGTAACAATCGCGCATCTCGTAAGAATTAATTGCCTACGGCCCGCGGGGTTCCGGCGCCGAAGCCAAAACGCGCTGCGCGGCCGCAACGCACAATCGTGCGCGCACGCCGGGAACAACAAAAAGGGCGCCCGCAGGCGCCCTTGAAGTTGCACCGCCGATGCGGTGATGGGAGGAGACGCTACGCCGAATAGTACATCTCGAATTCGACCGGATGCGGGGTGTGCTCGAACCGAATCACCTCGGTCATCTTCAGGTCGATATAGCTGTCGATGAAGTCGTCGTCGAACACGCCCCCGGCCTTGAGGAAGGCGCGATCCTTGCTCAGCTCCTCCAGCGCCTGACGCAGCGAGCCGCAGACGGTCGGGATCTGCTTGAGCTCCGCCGGCGGCAGGTCGTAGAGGTCCTTGTCGATCGCGGGGCCGGGATCGAGCTTGTTCTTCACGCCGTCCATGCCGGCCATCAGCATCGCGGCGAAGCCGAGATAGGGATTGGCGAGCGGATCGGGGAAGCGCACCTCGACGCGCTTGGCCTTCGGGTTGGTGGTGTAGGGAATGCGGCAGGAGGCCGAGCGGTTGCGCGCCGAATAGGCGAGCAGCACGGGCGCCTCGAAGCCCGGCACCAGCCGCTTGTACGAGTTCGTCGTCGGGTTGGTGAAGGCGTTGATGGCCTTGGCGTGCTTGATGATGCCGGCGATGTAGGACAGGCAGGTGTCGGAGAGGTCGGCGTATTTGTTGCCGGCGAAGACCGGCTTGCCGTCCTTCCAGATCGACTGATGGCAGTGCATGCCGGAGCCGTTGTCGCCGTAGATCGGCTTCGGCATGAAGGTGGCGGTCTTGCCGTAGATCTGCGCGACCTGGGTGATGCAATATTTGTAGATCTGCAGCTGGTCGGCCATCACCACCATCGGCGAGAATCTCATGCCGAGCTCGTGCTGGGCGGATGCCACTTCGTGGTGGTGCTTCTCCACCTTGACGCCCATGCGCGCCATGGCGCCGAGCATTTCCGAGCGCATGTCCTGGATGGAGTCCTGCGGCGGGACCGGGAAATAGCCCTTCTTGAAGCCGATGTGATGGCCGAGATTGCCGCCCTCGTAGTCGGTGTCGGAGTTGGTGGGGAATTCGACCGAGTCGAGCTTGAAGCCGGTGTTGTAGGGCGAGGCCGAGTACTTCACGTCGTCGAACACAAAGAATTCCGCCTCCGGGCCGAAATAGATGGTGTCGCCGACGCCGGTGCCCTTGGCGTAACCCTCCGCCTTCTTGGCGATACCGCGCGGATCGCGGCTGTAGGGCTCGCCGGTGGTCGGCTCGAGCACATCGCAGATCAGCGACAGCGTGGTCTCGGCGAAGAACGGATCAATCACGGCGGAGGCGGGATCCGGCATCAAATTCATGTCGGATTCGTGGATCGCCTTCCAGCCGGCAATCGAGGAGCCGTCGAACATCTGGCCTTCGGCAAAGGTGTCCTCCTCGATCATGCTGATGTCGAAGGTGACGTGCTGCCACTTCCCGCGCGGATCGGTAAAGCGGAAGTCGGCGTATTTCACGTCGTTGTCTTTGATCAGTTTCATGACTTCTTTGGCAGTGGTCATGGAATGCGTACCTTTCGTATGGGCTGGCCTTGGAGCTGCGGGGAGGCCGTCTAGGTCGTGCGGGAAACCCGCGGCTCAGATGGCGTCCAATCCGGACTCCCCCGTCCTGATCCGGATGGCTTCTTCGATATTGGAGACGAAGATTTTTCCGTCGCCGATCCGACCGGTTTGGGCCGCGCGACGGATGGCCTCGACGGCTTTCTCGACCATGTCATCGCCGAGCACAATCTCGATCTTCACTTTGGGGAGGAAATCCACGACGTATTCGGCACCGCGATAAAGCTCGGTATGTCCCTTCTGCCGGCCGAAACCCTTGGCTTCCGTGACCGTGATGCCTTGCAGCCCGACCTCTTGCAGCGCCTCCTTCACCTCGTCGAGTTTGAAGGGCTTGATAACCGCCTCGATCTTCTTCATCCCGTTTCCTTCCCTTGGCCGGCCAGCAACGCGCCGCCGGCGCGGCCGCGCTCACGGTTAGCAGGGTCCGTGCCAAGCCCCGCCGAGCGGAAAAAATCGACCTTCGTCAGGTGTTTATGAGGCATCCCCAGGCCTATCCCAATCGTCTGGGCGGCGCCCCAGATTACAAATTGAGCATTTTGCTCATTTTGTGATCATAGACACGTATCTCCCGCTACACGCATAGGAATTGTCTGGGGATATCGCCCTTGCGCGGCGGCGGCATTACTGTGGCCGCATGAGCGAGATCCTCACCACCGGCGAGATGGCCGAGGCGGACCGGCTGACGATTGCCGGCGGTGTTGCGGGCATCACGTTGATGGAGAACGCCGGACGGGCGGTCGCCGACAACGTGGCAGCGCGGCATCCTCCGGGCTCGCGCGTCGCCGTGGTGGCGGGGCCGGGCAACAACGGCGGCGACGGCTTCGTCGCGGCCCGCCTGCTGGCCGAACGCGGGTATCGGGTCCGATTGCTTCTCGTCGGCGATCGCCAGCGGCTCAAGGGCGACGCCGCCGCGGCAGCGCGGCGGTGGACCGGGTCCTGCGTCGCGGCGACACCCGATGCGCTGATGCCGGCCGACGCAGTCGTCGATGCGCTGTTCGGGGCCGGCCTCGACCGGCCGGTCGAAGGCCTCGCCCGCGCGATGATCGAGGCCATGAATGCGACGACCCGCGTGCATGCGGTCGACCTGCCGAGCGGGATCAATGGCACGACCGGGGCGGTGATGGGGCTTGCGGTCAAGGCTGCGGAAACCGTGACGTTCTTCCGCTGCAAG